>DSAV01000283.1 GCA_011046295.1 Deltaproteobacteria bacterium
ACACCTTCCATCTCTAACGCCTCCCTTCAATATCCACCATAGAATACCAAAGTGTTGCGCTAGATTCTTGAGCCTAAGTTAATATAATTGAACTGATAATAAAGGAGGAAGCCGTCCATGAACATCATTTCTTACACAGATGAACATAATATCTTTCGCGATAGTCTCCGAAAATTCCTTGATAAAGAAATTGTTCCTCGCATCGAAGAGTGGGAAGAATCCGGCATAGTTCCCAGAAGTTTTTGGCAGAAAATGGGGGAGCAAGGATTTTTGTGCACCGATATTCCCGAAAAGTACGGCGGCGCGGGCGGTGATTTTCTCTATTCAGTGATTGTCTGTGAGGAGCTTACTAAATGCAATTTCTCCGGCTTGGCAGCCTCACTGCACAGCGATATTTGTGTTCCCTATCTTTCCTCATTTGGTTCAGAGGAACAGAAACAAAAATATCTTCCCGGTTGCGTGTCCGGCGATATAATCACGGCGCTGGCCATGACGGAGCCGAACGCCGGCAGCGACCTGGCCTCGATGAAAACAACCGCCCGGGAAGACGGCGAGCAAATTATTCTCAACGGCCAGAAAACATTTATCAGCAACGGGATCAACTGCGACCTGGTTATCGTCGCCGCGCGGGATGCCGCGGTGCAGCAGCAACACCAGGCTGTTGACCTCTATATTGTTGAATCCGGCACGCCCGGTTTTGAAAAGGGAAAACAGATAAAAAAAATTGGCTGGCACAGCCAGGACACCGCGGAGCTCTATTTTACCGACTGCCGCATCCCGAAAGAAAACCGCCTGGGCAATAAGGGAAGCGGATTTATTAAGCTCATGACGAAGCTCCAGCAGGAACGCCTCGTATGCGCGATCGGCGCAGTTGCCGCCGCGGAATTTATGCTGGATTTCACCATAAAATATTGCCGGGAACGGGAGGCTTTTGGACGTCCCCTCTCCAAATTCCAGCACATCCAGTTCGAAATTGTGGAGATGGCCACCGAAGTTAAATTAGGACGCACCTTCCTTGATAAGTTGATTGTCGAACATGCAGAAGGAAAGAATATTGTCGTAGAGGTGGCCATGGCCAAATACTGGACAACGGACATGGCTTTTCGTGTCGCCGACAGATGTCTTCAGCTTCACGGCGGTTACGGGTATTGTGAGGAGTATCAGATAGCGCGCGCCTGGCGGGATATCCGCGTCACCAGAATTTTTGCCGGGACGAACGAAGTAATGAAAGGCATCGCGGCCAAGTTCATGGGCTTATAAGTGATAAATACAGGAATAATCCAATAGCAAAGATATTCCGGAAATTCGAGGTAAAAGGAGCATTATGAAAACAGTTGATCAAGACAGGGTTGCTGTTATCGATGCGTGCCGGACGCCTTTTCTTCGTTCGGGCACGGACTATTATGATTTGATGGCCTGGAAGCTGGGTAGTTACGCTGTCAAGGGCTTGATAGCCAGAACAGGCTTGGATCCCACGCTTGTCCAGTATGTAATCATGGGAACGGTTATGGCGGATGCCGCCACCACCAACGTCGCGAGGGAAATAATGCTGGGGGCGGGACTTTCCGGTTCCATTCCTGCGCACACCTGCACGGCGGCGTGCGTTTCGGCCAACATCGCGGTAACCACCGCTTTTGAGATGATCAAATGTGGTCAGGTTGACACAGTAATTGCTGGCGGAACGGAATTCATGTCTGATCCAGCGATCAAAATAGGTAAGCGATATCGACGCTTCATCCTGGACTTTACCATGTTCAAACGCCCTAAAAGCCTCAAGGGAAAATTAAAACTTCTCAAGGGGATGAAGCTCAAGGATTTTCTGGCCATTGAACGGCCGAGCATCGGCGAATACTCCACCGGCCTTATTATGGGTGAAAACGCCGACAGGCTTGCCCGCCGGCTCGGCATTACCCGAAAGGAACAAGACGAATTCGCCGCGCGTTCACACCGCTTGGCTGTCGCCGCCACGCAAAACGGCACGATGAAAAAAGAGATTGTTCCCGTAGTTGTGCCGGGCACAAGCAAAGCCATAACGGAAGATAACGGGCCGCGGCCGGACGCGACTTTGGAGAAGATGACAAAAATACAACCGGCGTTTGAAAAAAAATATGGAACGGTCACGGCAGGAAATTCATCCTTCTTGACCGATGGAGCCTCTGCGGTACTGCTGATGAAGGAAGCTAAGGCAAAAATGCTGGGGCTCAAGCCCCTGGCTTATATCCGCGCTTACGCCCATGCCGGTTCCGACCCTTGGGAAGAATTGCTTCTCGGTCCTGCTTTTGCCGTGCCGCAGGCGCTGCAAAAAGCAGGGCTTGCTTTTTCCGATATCAAAGTTTTTGAAATTCACGAGGCATTTGCGGCGCAGATTCTGGCCAACATTCGTTACATGGAGTCGGAGAAATGGGGCAGGGAAAAGCTGGGTTTGCCAGGCAGTTTGGGCAAAGTTGACCTGGACAAAGTCAATACTCGTGGAGGATCTCTTTCCCTTGGTCATCCTTTCGGGGCCACGGGTGGCAGGCTCATTGCCAGTTGCTGCAGCCGCATGCGGGAAGAAAACGCGCAATTTGGTTTAATTGCCGGATGTGGCGCGGGAGCTGTGGGGAATGCTATCATTTTGGAAAACGCACAATAGAGGTAATCATCATGAAATATTTGTCACTGGAAAAAACTAAAGAGAAAATCGCCATTATCACCATAGACTGTCCGGACGGCAAGGTGAATAAAGTTTCCTCCGGATTTCTGGATGAAGTAGCCACGGTTATGAGCGATATAAAAAGAAGCAATGATATAATCGGCCTGGTTATCATGAGCGCGAAGGAAGATAATTTTGTTGTCGGCGCGGCAATCGATGAAATAGAAAATATGCGTAATTCGCAGGAAGCAGTCACGTATATTTCCAAAGGGCACGCGATTCTCAACGAGCTGGAGAATATGAAAATTCCGGTGGTTGCCTGTATCCACGGCAACTGTTTAGGCGGCGGGTTGGAGCTAGCGTTGGTTTGTAATTACCGCCTGGCGGTTGATGCGCCGCAAACCGTATTGGGTTTTCCGGAAGTGCAGCTTGGACTATTGCCCGCCGCGGGAGGAACACAGCGGCTTCCGGCGCTTATCGGGCTCACCGAGGCTCTGCCCATGATGCTTGCCGCACGTACTCTGCGGGCAAAGCAAGCCAAGCGGGCAGGGCTGGTTGATGAACTGATTCCTCCCTATGGATTAAAGGAAACGGGGATTAAAAAAGCCCTGCAGCTGGTCAAAAAGGGCATTCCGGCAAGAAAGCGAAATCGTTCTTTTATGAATTTTTTACTGGAATCTAATCCCGTGGGCCGGTCGATTGTTTTTAGCCGGGCCAGAAAGATGATTACCAGCCAGACCTATGGCTGTTATCCCGCTCCATATGCCATCATCGATGCGGTGGAATATGGTTTCAAAAACGGCATGGCGGCTGGGCTGAAAAAGGAAATTGAGCTTTTCGGAAGTTTAGTCATGTCACCCCAGTCCCAGTCTCTTAGAAACCTTTTTTTCAAAATGGGTGCGCTCAAAAAAAATCCGCAAAAAAATCTTGCCCGGCGGGTGGGCAAACTGGCGGTTGTAGGTACGGGTTTCATGGGCCAGGGGATTGCCGCTGTTTCCACATCCGTCTGCGATACAATCCTGATGAAGGACGTAAGCCTTGACGCGGCGGCATCCGGCATGAAGGAGATTTGGAAAGGATTGGACAAACGCTCCAAATCCGGCGCTATTGTCCCATTTGACCGGGACATGCAGTATAATAAGCTTGTTCCCTGTGATAATTACTCCTTGTTTAGAAATACCGATTTGGTTGTAGAAGCGGTATTTGAAGAGCTGAGTCTAAAGCGGCGCATTTTGGCGGATGTAGAAGAAGCGACGGATGAAAGAACAATCTTTGCTTCCAATACTTCGGCTATACCGATTAAAAACATCGCGCAGGGCTGCCAAAGGCCGCAAAACGTCATCGGCATGCATTACTTTTCACCCGTGCCGAGGATGCCGCTTTTGGAAATCATTACCACGGATCAAACCGCTCCATGGGTCACCGCTACCGCTGTGGATATGGGCATTGCCCAGGGAAAAACCTGTATCGTCGTGAAGGATGGCCCCGGATTTTATACCACCCGGATATTGGCGCCGCTGCTCAATGAAACGGTTTTGCTTCTGGAAGAAGGCGCCGTTCCGAATGACATTGACCGCGCCATGCGCCAGTTCGGTTTTCCGGTCGGTCCGGCGGCGCTCATCGACGAAGTCGGGATTGACGTCGGCGCCCATGTTTACGAGCAGCTGGGCCCGATGTTTTTGGAAAGGGGGATAACCGCTTCAGAGAGTTTGGGGCGCCTGCTCGCTCAGGGATATAAAGGCAAGAAAAACAAAAAAGGAATTTACCGCTACGATCTCAAAAAAAAGAAAGGGCAAAAGCTTCCGGACGAAGCGGTATACGCGATTCTCGGCGGCCGGCCCCGCCGGAAGTTTGAGGCGGATTTGATTCGGCACAGAATCAGCCTGATGATGATTAATGAAGCCCTCACTTGTCTGCAGGAAGGTATTATTTCCTGTCCGCGCGACGGCGACATCGGCGCCGTGTTCGGGCTTGGCTTTCCGCCTTTCCAGGGAGGCCCGTTCAGTTACATCGACCGCGTCGGCCCGGCAAAAATACTGGCCTTAATGGAGGATATGGAAAAACAGCAGGGACAACGTTTCCGTCCCGCGCAGATACTTAAAGACACTGTTAAAACTGGTAAAAAAATATCTGCGGAAAAATAATTAACTTAGG
>DSAV01000091.1 GCA_011046295.1 Deltaproteobacteria bacterium
CCGCCAACCACGCCCATATCCATCAGCCTTCGCTTGAGAGCGCCGGTGACAGAAATTTTCAATATTTTCCCGGACTGCCCGGGTTTCAAATCCGCCAACATCATTTTTCAATCCTCCTTACATATATTTTCATTGCCGCGCCGCGACCCATCGCGACCCGGCATTCATCAACCCGCAATACAATGGGTCCCGCTCCGCTATTGGTGAGCATTTCCACCTTTTTCCCGGGGCGTAGGCCCATGTTGATCAAATGGTCAGACGACCTGTGACCTGCTCCATGGCAGGTACAGGTTTCGCACCGTCCGCAGCAGCCACCTTGATCTTGCCGATGGATATGACCGTATCCGTGATGATGCCTGCGCGCATGTTCCTTTCCCACTTGATGCGCGATAATTACTCCCGTTTCTCCTTCGTTGAGCAATGCCAGTGGTGACATCATTAATTCTCCTTCTTCTGTTTCTAATTGCTAATGATAATCATTATCATAATTGGATCTAAAAAAAATGCTGCTTTAAATCAGCATAAAATAGACTTTCTAAATCTTTAAGCTATCGCTATCTCTGCTTTCTGTCATGCATATTTATAATTGAAGACTCCTCGCTAAATAAAGCGCTAATTTCCCCTCTTTCTGCAATTGGCGCAATAACCATACAAATACAGGGAATGATCGGTCAATTTAAAACCGTATTTTTCCGCTACACGTTTTTGCAAATCTTCGATTTGAGGCTCGACAACTTCTACAGTTTTTTCACATTTACGACAAATTAAATGGTCGTGATGGGGATGATTGTAATTATGCTCGTAACGCTTAATGCAATCTCCAAAATCCAATTCTCTCGCAAGTCCAGCTTCGGCAAGCAGCTTCAGCATCCGGTAAACCGTTGCCTGGCCAATGGACGGATCGCGTTTTTTCACAATATCATAGAGATCTTCGGCGCTGATATGTTCCTCGCGCTTGAGAAACGTATCCAGAATCAGTTCCCGCTGCGGCGTGTCCCGAAGGTTGTGCCGACTCAGATATTTGCCGAATATTTCTTTTTCTGCCCGCATGATTCCAATCCGTTATTGATAATCATTATCAATTAATACCTAAATACAAAATTAGCTGCGAGTTTGTCAAGAAATATTTTTCAAATTTTTTGAGGGGCAATCGGCAACAGTATTCACCCTGGCTTCACGCCGTTAATATCCGGCCAGAAGCAGAAAACCGAACCCAACAATCAAAAGCGCCCCGCCGATGGACAATCCGTTCACGATGAATCCGCGGCGCTGCCCGAGGAGACGCCCAGCCTTTAGCGCCGATTTGCCGGCGGCCAGAAACAGCATACCAATGAGCGTGATCGTAACGAACATGCCTATAGCCATGGCCAAAACGGCGATGATGCCCGCAGGAATCATCCCGAGGTTAATCGCAAAGAGCATGACCAGCGTCACGCCGGGGCACGGAATCACTCCCACCGATAAAGCGAGCGCGAAAAGCCCCCTTTTGCTCGGAACTTCGGAAGACACGTCTGAATTTTTATTTTTCCTGAGGGCAAAGACGACGGAGCGGATTAAAAGATACGCGCCCACCAGGCAAATGAGCACCGCGCTGACCAGCTGGAGGCGTCCTTCCGCGGCTGCTGCGCCCTGCAGTGTGACCGCACCGAGAAAAATCATCAGGGCGATAATCAGCAGGCCGGCGCTTAAAGTGTGGGCCGCCACGATGGTGATGGCCGCCTTGACCGTGTCGATAAACCGCGATTGTCCGGCAATCATGTACGACCCGATAAACACCTTGCCGTGACCCGGCCCGGCGGCGTGGAGCATACCGTACAAAAAGGAAAAGAAAACCAAAAACAGTACCGCGGACGGAAGCGCCGCATCGCCCTCGCCGGCCATGAACCTTTCGATATCGCGTCTTACCGTGCTTTGCATTTTCGCCAAATAGCCGGAGATAAATCGAACCGGCGCCCAGTTCATAAGCCCAAAGCGCTCTTCGCTTTGCTTTTCAGATAAGGCTTCCTCCGGCTTGTCAGGCGCGTCGGCTGCGACACCTCCCGAAGACATAAACGGATTTTGGCCGTAGGCGCACGACGGTAAAAAAAGCAGGCAGGCAAGCATGAGGTAAACACACAATCTCATCATCAACGTCTCTTATATTGAATGCGCAGTTCTTCAAAGGCACGGCTGCGGAGCCAGCCATCTTTGGTATTGACGATTTTTGCCGAGATATCGATATCCGGCTGCGCGGACACGGAAAATGGTTTGTCCGCGACAAACTTGAAATCACAATAATTTGTTTTGTCGAAAAATCCGATAACCAGCGTAGTGTCAATCTCGTCCCAGGTAAGCGCAAAAGAGATAAAAAAAGCATACAAAACGGTCTTGCCGATAATCGATGCCTTAAAATCGGATACCTGACGGACGTCGTGCCGCCGGTCGCCGTTAATCAGATACGTGAAATAGTTGAAGTTGACCAGATTCGAAAAAGCCTGCTTCTCGATGAGAGCAATCTCCTGCGGATCAAACCGGCCGTTTTTATTGCGGTCGTAGTCGGCAATCAGGCTGCTTCCGAACATGGTATCGAATATCCATTCCACCCGGATGCCCGATAGTCCATCAGCGCTGAATTGCACATCCAAATGAGCGTCGATAAACACGTGAGGATGCGCTTGGGCCGTCTGCAGAGCCGCCATCAGCAGGCCGGCGGCAATTAGCAATTCCATTCTTATTATTTTTGCGAACTTGTTCCACACGCTTGACATTCCGGCTGTATGAATTGCGCCCGCCCGGTTGCAAAAACCTGACACACAAACACGCGGACATACCCCTAACATATTCAGGAGGTGGACACAAATCTTTCCGCCCCGCGAGGCGAGGCGCAGACTTAACGACTCTTATTATTTCCCGCAGTCTTAATTTGGCGTGGATTATTTTTCTGTTTACCTAAAGCGTATGCCTGCATGTTGCGTCAACCTGAAACAATATCTCTTTGCGCAAATGAATTAATAAACACTTCTTTGACTAGACTCCAGACATTATTGCTTTGCAGATAACTCGTCTTTTATTTTCCTCTTGCCCTGCCGTGACTATCGAGATACTTCTCCAACCTGCCCAAACCTTCCTTGATGTTTTCCATGGAATTTAACAGCTAGCGGGACATTAATCGTCCCCTTACGAGTCACGCCTATGATTCAATATCAAAAGTTTTTTCTAATCCAGTCGCTCTATCCAATAGCGCGGCCGGCGATGTAAATGCGCGATTGCAACGATGATAACTCTATCTTTTTCCAAACCGTAGATTAAAGCATACGGAAAACGCGCCATGATGCATCTCCTTAAATCTGATTCTATCTCCGTACAAGATTTAGGATAAGCTGCTATTCTGCGGATGGCACGGTCCATCTCATCAATAAATTCATTGCCCAGGCCGTCAGCCTGTTCGTTATACCAATCAACTGCGTCAGCAAGTTCCTTTTGCGCTATTGTTAAAAACTCGATTTTCATCAACGTTTGTATTTGTCCACAACATCTTTGTACGACACCGTCTTGACCTTGCCTGATTTGCAGGCATTCCATCTTTTGCGCGCTTCATCAGCCCAAATGCGATCGATTTCGGGGTCTGGCTTGTCAAGGTCACTGAGGATAACATCCACTAATTGAAGTTTTTCTATGTCTGTCAATGCGGCAATATCCGACACTATTTTTTCTGCTGCTTTTGTCATACTTTACTCCGTTAATCTTAATTGGATTAAATCATAACATTCAGAACATCTCAATGCAACTAAATGGTTTTTGCCAGATATTTTTCTGGACAAAATGCTTTTTTTTACGGTGATTAGGCAAACACTTCTGCGCCTATCTACTCAGATACTTCTCCAGACGATCCAAACCTTCTTTGATATTTTCCAGGGAGTTGGCGTAGGAAAAGCGTAAAAACCCTTCGCCGCCGCTGCCGAAATCGATGCCGGGAGTGACGCCGACTTTCGCTTCTTCGGTAATCCGGAAAGCTTCCTTGTAGGAATCCTTGCAAAACTTTCGCGCGTCGGCAAAAACATAAAACGCGCCGGTAGGCTCCACATGAATAACAAATCCCATTTCCTGCAGACGCTTCAGCATATAGCGGCGGCGCTCATCATAAATACGCGCCATTTCGGCCACGTCTTTTTGCGCCTTTGTAAGCGCGGCAATCCCCGCCCACTGGACAAAGCCGGCCGCGGAAATCATAAAGTTCTGATGAATCCGCTGCATCACTTGGGAAAACTCCTTCGGAAAGATGCAGTAGCCCAGACGCCAGCCGGTCATCGCGTATAATTTGGAAAAGCCGTTAATAACAAAAGCGCGGTCGGTAAATTCCAAAATGGAATGCGCCCGGTCTTTATACACCAGGCCGTGATAAATTTCATCGGAAACAATGTATTGTTTCTTAAATTGCGCGATATTTTGCAACTGCTCCTTGCTCATGACAATGCCCGTTGGATTCGATGGTGAATTGATAAAAATCGCCTTTGTGCGCGGAGTTATCTTCTTTTTAATATCCGCCGGGCGATACACAAATCCTTCCTCCGGGCGGGTTTTTATTTCTTTTAGTTTTCCGCCCGCCGCAAGGATAAAGTTCTGATAGCAGGGATAGCGCGGGTTGGAGACAATTACCTCATCTCCTTTATCCAGAATCGCCAGCATCGCGAACAATAAAGCGGGGGAAGTTCCTGTAGAAACCAAGATCTGCTCCGGCGTAATCGTCACACCGTATTCTTTAAAATATGAATTGCAGATGGCCTGCCGCAACTCCAAAAGCCCCAA
>DSAV01000063.1 GCA_011046295.1 Deltaproteobacteria bacterium
AATGACAAATTGTGTTTGCGCAAAGATAAATTTAACGTTATTATTTAACCGGGGTGTCCGATGAAAAAAACATTTACGGTTTTCCTGGTTATCGCTTTTGTGACGATTGCTTTCGGCGCGGCGCATGCGGAAGAAAGAATTGTGCAGTTAACCATACCCGGTTGCGGGGCATGAGGAGCGGCAAACAGGATAGGTTCTATCCTGAAAAAAGTAAAAGGCGTAAACAAGTATCAATTTAAGGGAAACGAACAGGTAGTTATTAATTTTGATGATGAAATTGTCACCATTGAAAAGATTATTAGGGAACTCGGCAAGGGCGGATATAAAGTAAGAGGCAAGCCCCTGTATTTGAAATAATCCTACAGGTACTTCTTCATCTTTTTTCTTTCCAGTTTTTCCACGACATTTCTGATGTCCTGCGAGCGCCCTTTTTTACAAATAAGCAGGGCGTCTTTTGTGTCGACAACAATTAAATCTTTCACGCCTACAAGCGCGGTCAGCTTGTGCGGGCTGTAGACAAAGGAATTACTGGTGTCTTCGAAAATTACCTGGCTGTCGGTAGTTGAAGCGTTGCCTTTATCATCTTTTAAAGCAAGATCGCATACCGCGTCCCAGCTGCCCACGTCGCTCCAGCCGAAATCCGCCGGCAGAACGAACACGTTTTGGGCTTTTTCCATGACGCCGTAGTCGATGGAAACGGAAGGAAGATTTTTATAAACGGCGGCCACAGTGCGCGCCTCCCGTGTGCTTCCGAAGGAATTTTCAATTTCAGTCAAACCCTTATGCAACTCGGGCAGAAATTTTTCTATCTGATCCAGAATTACAGATGCCTTCCAGACAAACATGCCGCTGTTCCAGTAAAAATTGCCGCTTTGCACGAAAGACTGAGCCAGCGCTGTATCCGGTTTTTCGCGTATGGAAAGAACACGGAAAATTTCCCGTCCGGATACCGCAGGAAGCGCTTCTCCCTTTTCAATGTAACCAAAACCGGTTTGCGGGCTGTCGGGTTTTATGCCGATGGTAATAAGCGCTTCGGGTTGTTGTGTTGCCTGAATCGCGGCGGATAATACTTTTTGATATTCTTCAGGGTTGCCGATGGCGTGGTCAGCCGGCAGTAGAACCATAACGCCGTCACCGTATTTTTTGATGATGTGCAGCGCTGCCAGCCCGATGCAGGCCGCCGTGTTTTTCCCCTGCGGCTCGATAATTATATTTTCGGCAGGAACCTCCGGCAGTTGCCGGGCAAGCTCGCGCGCGTGCTTTTTACCCGTGACAATCAAAACATTTTTTGGTCCTACGATTGGCTTGACGCGGTCAAACGTTTGCTGAATAAGAGTTTTGTCTCCCGTGATATCCAGCAGGTGCTTGGGTTTTTTTTCTCTGCTGCGCGGCCAGAATCTGGTTCCCCTGCCGCCGGCCATGATTACAGCGTGCATATTTCGTCCTTTTTAAGAAAATGAGGTTTAATCATTTATTTGCGATGTTTTGTGCGATTTTGTCGTGTATTAAACGGGAAGCCATTTTATTGCCGGCAACGCCGACAAACACGGAAACAGACGTTAGGTCTTTGCCCATGTACTGCACAATAATTCTTATTTTTTCATCCTGAATAACGCCGTTTATCGTTCCCGTGGAAATTGTACGTTTTTTTTGGACATTTATTGCATTCAGGTCGGTCACGGTTTTTTCACAGCTTTTCCAGACCGAATCTATATCAGCACTGTATTCGCTGATGAGGTTGCCGTCTTCGTAAAGAAATTTACCGGAGCTGACGGATGCGATTTTCCCCCGCACGTTTATCGCCGCGCTGCAGCCCGCCAGGAATAATGATGTTAATACCAGAGCAAACAAAATTTTTTTCGTCATGTCATTATCCTGCGTCTTAATATTAAATTTCATATTTTATCGCATGCCGCGTCTCGATGCCAACTTACAGGCGTGATAGCACAAAAAACAGGGAAGAGGCAAGAGACCAGATGAGAATCCCAGCCGTTGTCAATATGCAGGTGTACGCCAGAAGTTTCTGCCGTGCTGTTTCCATCTTTCTTTCATTGTACCCCAAAAGCAGCGCCAGTCCGGCGCCGGCTAGTACCCCGCCGCCATGCGCCCAGTTGTTTATGCCCGGGACGATAAATCCGAAAATAAGGATAAAGACAATCCAGCCCAGCGCCTGTTTATATATTGCCTGTCCGAATTCTCCGCCACGGCTTTTTCCGAAGTAAACAATTGAGCCGATCAGGCCGCAGATACTGGCGGAAGCGCCGATAGTAAATTGCACCCCAAAAAGCAGAGAAACGGCAAAACCCGCGGCTCCGGTAAGTATATAGATAATGAAAAAACGATGGAAACCGAACGCATGCAGGACAAACGGCCCCAACTGATACAAAGCCATCATGTTAAATCCCAGATGCAAGATTCCTCCGTGGAGGAAAGAGGCGGAAATCAGACTCCAGTAACGGCCGATTTCGAATACCGGATACGTGCCTGTTGCTCCCAAAAGCAAAAGGCTCTGGCCGGAGGGCGACAAAAATGAAAAAAAACCGCCACCGGAAAATATTCCCTGCGGGTTTAACACAAGGGAGACAATGTAAAAGGCGATGTTGACATAAATAATGGTAAGTATCGGGTTAAAAACAAAGATTTTCCTGATAGTTCCAAACATGTTATGCAAACCGGGACGTGACAGCCCGCAATAGGGGCAGGAAGGTTCATCAGAGCTGATCAGTTTGCGGCAGTTCGGGCAGAGAATGGATTTTTTTTCTGAAGGCATTATATTGATTCCAGATTGATTGATTTTCCCGGCTAAATAGCAGCATTGGCAATTCTTGTAAAGAAAAATAGCATGTTTTATTGGCTGTTTTTAAATTGGTGTGTTAATTTGTGCCGTCGGGAGAATTATTTTTGCGGATTGAACAGCATATCGAAGTGAAAATTGATTCCGTCGCCTTCGGCGGCGAGGGAGTGGGACGGGTGGATAATTTGGTCGTTTTCGTTCCTTTTTCCGCGCCGGGCGATGAACTCGAAATTGAAATCACTCAGCGCAAAAAGAAATTCGCGCGGGGTAAAATTATAAAAATTGTTGAGCCATCTGAAGCGCGGGAGACTCCTCTTTGCCGCTACTATGGGCAATGCGGCGGCTGTTGTTATCAACACATAAAGTACGAAAGCCAGCTTGTCCTGAAGAAAAAGCAGGTAATTGACGCTTTTGAAAAAATCGGTGGAATTGCCGCGCCGCCCGTGGGCGATATAGTTGCCTCGCCGAAAATGTATCATTACCGCGGCAAAGCGCAGTTGCATGCCGCCAGAGTCGGAGGCGGTGTGAAGATTGGTTTTATGGATGTATCCGGGGGAAGAATTGTGGATATCGGGCGCTGTGAAATTGTCGAGGAGTCGATAAACGGAAAAATTGTTGATTTGCGCACGGATGAATTGCTGCTGGCATGCCCCGAAGGTGAATACACAATCTGGTCCGGCGAACCATTTCACCCGGCAGGCGGCAAGGAACGCGTATCGCGCCTGGTTAAGTCGAAAGAATTTCTTGCGCCCTATGAAGGCTTCTTCCAGGCCAATCTTTTTTTGATAGAGACTCTGGTGGACGAAGTTTGCCGCGCGGCGGAAAAGGGAAAAATTAATACGTTGATTGACGCTTATTGCGGCTGCGGTCTCTTTTCCGTTTTTTTGGCTCGCTGCGCGGACAAAATTATCGGTATGGAAAGAGACGCGGCATCGGTAAAATGCGCGCGGATAAACGCGGAAAACGCCCAGGCGAAAAACGTGGAATTTACATGCGGCAGAGTCGAAAAAATATTGTCTGAAAAAAATCATGTGGCGGAAAAAATCGACATGATTGTACTTGACCCGCCGCGCGCCGGTTGCGGCCGGGATGTCATGGCGGGCATTTTGGAATTAGGGCCGGAAATGGTGGTTTATATATCCTGCAATCCCGCTACAGCGGCGCGGGACGTCAAATGCCTCCACGAGGGGGGATATGAACTGCTCAGCCTCTTACCGTTGGATATGTTTCCTCAAACTCAACACATTGAAATTATAGCGGTATTGGCGCAAAAACAGGCATGAAAAAAGCGGAGGCACGCTCTTTTGAGTCTGCCCCTCCGGCGGGTGTTTCTGGTCTTGGCAAAACAGGGCAATATGGTAAAATATCTCAAGTTACCGGTTATTTATGGCAGCGATCAAAATATTTTTGTAGATTTCAGCGGGAAATATTGCTATTTAGTCATTCGAATCAAGAATTTAAATACAGTTTGGAGGGGAAAATGCCGTCGAAAAGTAAGATCGTGAGACTTGAACAACTTCGAATATTTGAAAAAAAACTGGATTTGCGGCTGCAGCAACTGGCGGAAAAGGGAATTAGCGAGGAAAGCGCCCAGAAAGATTCACTTGTTAAAAATCTAAAAGCGCGAATCAGACAAACAAGAGCCAGAATCGCCTCATTTGAAAAACGCGTAAAGAAAGAGGAAGAATTGACGCAGGCCAAAGAGCAGAAGCTCATGGACGGGCCCAAGAAGAAGGAGAAGAAACCCAAAGCTCAACCGAAAGAAGCGGCCAAGGCTAAACCTTCCAAGCCCGCACCGGAGCCGAAACCGGTAGCGGCAGAAGCGGCGGCGCCCAAGCCTGTAGAAAAACCAAAACCTGTTGAGCCTGACAAACCTGTGGAAATTCCCAAACTGGCGGAAGAACCTAAACCTG
>DSAV01000248.1 GCA_011046295.1 Deltaproteobacteria bacterium
CATTAAACATAATTTTACCTTATTTTTTATGCAGATTCTGATTTCGTTTCATAAATCAAAATCGGCCTTTCTTTTTTTAATACCACTTCTTCGCTTATAACACATTCTTTGATATCACTTTGCGAAGGAATATCGTACATCACTTCCAGCATTGTATTTTCCAAAATGGAACGCAGGCCGCGGGCTCCCGATTTCCGTTCCATTGACAGCTTGGCTACTGCGCGCAGCGCTCCATCGGTAAACTTTAAATTTACGTTTTCCATAGCAAACAACTTTTTGTATTGCTTGATTATCGCATCACGGGGTTCAATCAATATACGGATTAAAGTGGATTCATCCAAATCATCAAGCGTGGCGATTATCGGAAGCCGTCCGATAAACTCGGGTATCAACCCAAATTTCAGCAAATCTTCCGATCTCGTCTCGGCGAGCAGTTCTCCCGATCTTTTTTCTTTTTTACTTTTTATTTCTGCTCCAAAGCCCACAGCGTTCACGCCGAGACGTTTCGAAATAATATTTTCCAAATCATTAAACGCGCCGCCGAAAATAAATAAAATGTTTGTAGTGTCCACCTGGATAAATTCCTGTTGGGGATGCTTGCGGCCTCCCTTCGGAGGTATATTGGCCATTGTCCCTTCCATTATTTTCAAAAGCGCCTGTTGGACGCCCTCCCCGGAAACATCCCTTGTTATCGAAGGATTACCTGATTTTTTGGCAATTTTATCAATTTCATCTATGTAAACAATTCCTTTGGACACTCGCGCGACGTCATAATCCGCATTTTGCAGCAGACTTAAAATAATGTTTTCCACGTCTTCACCGACGTAGCCCGCTTCCGTCAAAGTTGTCGCATCGGCAATGGTAAACGGAACATTAAGAAGCTTAGCGAGAGTTTTTGCCATCAGTGTTTTGCCCGAACCCGTTGGACCGATTAGCAGCACATTGCTTTTTTGAATTTCGATTCCATCGGTATCTACGCCGGAAAACAATCTTTTGTAATGATTATAAACCGCAACCGATAATATTTTTTTTGTCTTTTCCTGACCGATTACATACTGATCGAGGTATTTCTTAATTTCTTTCGGCTGCAACAGGCCGGCTTGGGATTCTCTTGCCACAGCCTTGTCTTCTTCTTCTTCAATTATGTAGCGGCAAAGCTCGATACATTCATCGCAGATATAAGCGGTCGGGCCGGCGACAAGCTTACGCACCTCGCTTTGCATTTTCCCGCAAAATGAACAAAACAGCATTCCTTGTCCCATTCTGTTATCCTTGCCTTTTTTTATCAATGTCAGCTCTCCTTTTTCGTTTTTCCCGAAGGTGGCATCGCCTTATTAACAATTATTTCATCAATTATACCATATTCCTTAGCCTGTTCACTATTCATAAAATAATCACGCTCGGTATCTTTCATTACTTTGGAAAGCGGCTTTCCCGTCAATTGCGCTAAAATTCCATTCAATTCATCTTTTAGCCTTAATATTTCCTTCGCCTGAATATCGATATCCGTTGCCTGTCCCTGAAAACCGCCAAGCGGCTGGTGAATGAGAATCCTGGCGTGCGGCAGAGCAAATCTTTTACCTCTACTTCCCGATGCAAGAAGCAAAGCAGCCATACTGGCAGCCTGCCCCATGCATACAGTGGAAACAGGACACCTGATGTATTGCATCGTATCATATATTGCCATGCCTGAGCTTACATGACCGCCGGGAGAATTCAAATAGAAAAAAATCTCCCTGTCCGGGTCTTCCGATTCCAGATACAGCATTTGCGCGACAATCAAATTGGCGATATTATCATCAATGGAAGTACCTAAAAATATTATCCGGTCCTTCAAAAGCCGCGAATAAATATCAAATGCCCGTTCTCCCCGGCCATCCTGCTCTACTACCATCGGAATTAAATTCACTTTTTTACCTCCGCCGCAGCTAATCCTTGTTTTTCTGTCTCCTTAATATTTGCACTTTGTACAATAAAGTCAAATACCTTTTTTTGTCTAAGCTCCGTTTTCAGGTTTTCAATTCTATCTTCATTTTCATAAGCTTTTTTTATTAATTCGTAGTCTTTTCCGTATTTTGCAGTCAGCTCGCGGATATGCTCGTCCGCTTCTGTGTCTCCCACGGTAATTGACTGCTTTTCGGCTATTTTCTTCAAGATTAAAAAGGATTTAACCTGTTTTTCCGCTTCCTCTTTGAATTGGTCATGCATATTAAAACAAAGTTCCGAAGCGCTTTTTTCATCCATTCCTCCGGCGACCATCCTTCTTTGCATATCGGCCATCATGTAAAATATTTGCCTTTCCACTAACGACGGCGGCGCCTCGAATTCATTTTTTTCCAGCAATGATTCCGTAATATTGTTTTGTAAATTTGCTTCCGAATTTCTTGCCGCTTCTTCTTCAAGCGCTTTATTTATTTCATTTTTTAGATCTTCCAGAGAATCGTATTTTTCAAAATTTTTAATAAAGCTTTCATCGAAATTGGGCAATTTCTTCTCTTTGATATTTTTTAGCGCGACGTCGAAAATAACCTCCTGACTAGCATATTTTTTTTCATGATAATCTTCAGGAAAAGTTACCTTGATTTGCCTCGTCTCATCCTTTTTCATTCCGGTAATCTGTTCTTCAAAACCGGGGATGAATTTTTGAGAACCTATTTCCAGAAAAAAATTCTCCGCTTTCATCCCATCCGGTTGCTCGCCCTGAAATGTTCCCTGAAAATCGATCATCACAAAATCACCTTTTTTCACGGGACGTTCGTCACTGATTTCTTCCATCGTCGCGAACATATTTCTAAGTTCATCGATTTTCTTTTTTATATCATTTTCAGTAACAATTATCTTTTCCCTGTGCAGATCCATTTCCTGATAGCCCTGAGGTTCAAATTCCGGCTCTGTCTCGAATGATGCGGAAAAAATAAAACTTGAATTTTCTTTAAGGTCTTCCTGGTTTATTTCCGGTCGTGAAAGCGCAGTTATTTCCTTTTCATCCAAAGTTTGCCAATAATATTTATTGATAAGATTATTTATTGTTTCCGATTCCGCTTCTTCCCTGAAATAATTTTCCAGAACCTTGCGGGGCACTTTGCCTGGACGAAATCCTTTAATTTTAGCCTTTTTCCCCACTTCACGATATACGGAATCCAGTTCAGCCTTTACCTCATCCCAGGGAATTTCGAACGATATTTTTTTCTTAACTGAACTTATATCTTCCAGCTTTACGTCAACCTGACTCACAATTAAATCTCCTTCAACTCTTAAATTGCGTGTATTTCTGGTGCGAGAGAGGGGATTTGAACCCCTATCCGCGTAGGCGGGCTGGATCCTAAGTCCAGTGCGTCTGCCAGTTCCGCCACTCTCGCCATAAATTAATCGGCTTATATGCATAGCTGATAGAATTGTCAACGCGGATTATTGCAATACTGTAAAATACAAGCATTAAATGGCGTACTTTTGCTGTAAATCTATTTTATTCTTTTCTTTTATGCAAGTAAAATATCTTCTTTGTGCGGCTTGCCATATTTTGCTTTATCTTTTGTTTTTATCTTTTGACTTTTTTTCATTCCATGTATAAAAAGCGCACTAAATAATAAGGATTACCATCTTCATTGATGAATGATAAGCCAATTAAACTCCTCCTCGTCGAAGATAATCCCGGTGACGTTAGATTAATTAAAGAACAACTTGCCGAGGCCAACGACTTTTTTGAAATTATATGCGTTGATTTAATATCCAAGGGAATTGATTACATCATTCATCATGATTTTGACGCCGTTCTTCTTGATCTCGGCCTGCCGGACAGTCAGGGAATCCGTAATATTGAAAACATGCTCACGGCGCAGCCTTCCATTCCCCTCGTTGTCTTGACGGGATTTGATGATGAAAACACCGCGATTGAAGCGGTTCATCGTGGCGCGCAGGATTACCTGATTAAAGGAAGTACCGACGGCAAAATGTTAGCCAGGGTCATTCGCTATGCCATCGAAAGAAAAAACACCGAAGAGGAATTAAAACAAAGTCTTCAAAAACTCACCTTGGTTTTGGGAAAAACAGTCAAAGCAATGGCCAAAGCTGTGGAAATAAGAGACCCATATACAGCGGGACATCAGAAACGAGGAGCTGTTCTGGCCCGTGCCATAAGCCAGGAAATGAATCTTTCCCCGAAATCATTGAAGGTATTGAACTTGCCGGCATGATTCATGATATCGGCAAAATTTCTATTCCTTCCGAAATATTGAGTAAGCCGTCCCTTCTTTCTTCGTTGGAGCTTAACTTGATAAAGATTCATCCACAGGTAGGCTTTGAGATACTCAGCGAAATAGACTTTCCCTGGCCAATCGCTTTAACCGTTTTGCAGCATCACGAAAGAATCAACGGAAGCGGTTATCCGGCAGGATTGAAGCATGATGAAATTATACTGGAAGCCAAGATACTTGCCGTTGCTGACGTAGTGGAAGCAATAGCATCTCACCGTCCTTACCGCCCCGCTTTCGGGACAGACGAAGCGATATACGAAATCAAAAAAAACCAGGGCATTCTATACGAACCTGCAGTAGTTGAAAGTTGCCTGAAAATATTAAAACTTAGGCTCAAGAATCTAGCGCAACACTTTGGTATTCTATGTTGGATATTGAAGGGAGGCGTTAGAGATGGAAGGTGTAAGTTATCAGCGATTGGGGCTTAATGAGCGGGAGGAGATCA
>DSAV01000071.1 GCA_011046295.1 Deltaproteobacteria bacterium
GAGCCGAAGAAAACGGTAGTGAAGGAACTACCGCAAGGTCATGTAGTTTTTCTGGGAGGAAATGATTTTAGCGATGATTATAATATTACTGTGCCGAAAGGTGCAAGGCCAAAAGTAACTTACGAGGTAGAAGAATGATGAACTGGTATCCATTTCCAACACGAATAAAAGTTAGTGCGTCCGCTGAATTGCCAAGTTGTGCCAACTAGAAAGGAAATTATGGATATTACAATAAAAATTAGCGGCGCAGACAATTTAGCAAAAGAAGAATTAATCAAATGGAAACATCGTATTGAAAAAGAATTTGACAAAGTATTAACCAAAGAAGGATTCCGCAGAGACAGCTCCGAAGTTACTAATTTATGGAATATATATATAATTTACAAACAATCTGGAGTTTGTCGCGGCAAGGTAAAGGATGTTAAGGCATAACACGAAGCTCACCCGCTTGGCGGGTGCAGCGTCATGTTAGGCACTCTGATTAATCTTTTGGAGGTTAAAAAATGTTACACCAGTTAAAAATAAAACAGTGCTACCTGTGTCACATCCTTGAAGGACAAAAAACTTTTGAGGTTCGTAAAAACGACAGAGATTTTCAGGTTGGTGACAAAATAAGATTTTTGCCACTTGAAGATGAAAACTACAACGCATATAGTTATGTTTCCCCGATTCCCGAATACCGCATAAATTATATTTTATCTGATTTTAGTGGACTACAGCAAAATTATGTGTGCTTGGCAATAACGCCGATTATTACTGCCCAACGTAAAAATCAGCAGTGAGCAAAGCGAGTCCGCTGGAGTGCTTGGTTAAATGGATTTTATAAATTTTCAGACCCCTGAATGGGTATGTAAAGAGATGGTTAGCTTGATTCCACCAAACACACGGACAATATTAGAGCCGACGCCGGGTGCTGGAAATCTTGTAAACGCAATGGGAGATTACGTGGTGACAGCACCGGATGATTTTTTTGCGGTTACTGGAAGATATGACGCCGTGGTAATGAACCCGCCATTTTCTCCGATGGCGGTGGGATATCAAATTTTATACCGCTGTATGGGCATGACGGACACTATTATTGCGCTGATGCCGTGGTTGACGCTGATAAATTCAGAACGGCGCACAAAAGATATCAAAGAGTGGGGATTAAGAAGCGTGACGCATTTACCACGCCGAGCTTTTCAAGGTGCGAGGGTTCAGTGCTGCATTTTGTTTATGAAGCGAGGGTATGAAGGGCGCACGGAGTTTTTATTCATTTAACAGCGTAATAGACGGAACTTAACAAGGTTGGGGCGGGTGTAAAATACCCCACCACAAAAGAACAGAAAGGAGTAGGGATATGAAAACATTTCACAAAAAGGTGTCAAAAATTATTGAAAATGAAACAGAGTGTCCATTCCCAATTTGGGTCATTCCAGATAAAATGGGAATCAATCTATGTTCTGTTGATAGTATTACATGGACACAACAAGAAGATGGTCAGCTGGTAAATATCACAATTTACTTTATACCTGGTTAAGCGATGGAATTGTCATTACAGATAACGCAGAACTAAGCCGCAAGGCAGAAAGGAGTAATATGAAATCACAACATTACAAATCACAAGAAGGACGTTACGTTTTTAACCTGACTTTCGGCATGGTCACTTTAGGCGTGATGGTCTTTGTCTTTGTCTGGGCGGTCGTGGGGATGCGCTACGCATGGATTGACCTAGTAGAACTGGCGCAGCCAAAAGCAACGTATATCAGCTACGTTTGCTTTAAGCCCAAACACAAGTCGGTTAAGCGCGTCCAGATAATTGACGGAGTTATCAAAAATGAGGATGACATCACTAACCTTATGGCTGATCTGTCCATTAAAGATAGATGCACGTCCGTAGTTATCGAACCGGGCTGGCGGGTTGTCCGTGCCAGTAAGAATATGGTGCAGGAATAAACTATGTTAATGCAAGCTCGTGTAATTCTTTATTTTACCACCGCTCGCTTCCTTCTCTTTCTTCGAAGTATTCTCTTGCTTCCAGCGTCGCCCACACACCGAATACTGGTGCTTTCAGTGACGGATCCATCGTAAACAGGGTATCACCCTTGACGTTCTTTACTTCGCCGTCTATGTTAGCCATGATGCCGTCAACGATATTGTTTATTTGTGCGCCACCGCCAATACCGCCCAGAGCAAGCCCGAAATTCACTGCTAACTTTCTCAATTTCTTTACGTCACCGTGTTTCATAAAATCGCCCACACCTCTGATCACATCCTCGGTGAGCTGTATCGGCGTGACAGGGAAACGACCGCCGTAATATTGTTTGCCCTTTGCTTTAGCGATGAGATAATCAGCGGTCGATCCGACGAAAGGAATGAACGTCCCCACCGTTGTCTTGTCCCGGCCTGTCCAGAATTTAGAATATTCATTGGCCAGCCATACGCCAATGATGAGCCGTACTCCCTTGCCCAGCCGCTCGCGGAGCGTCAACTGCATGGCGCCTTTGTCTTTGGTCAGGATTTCTTTCGCGTGGTTATACATTTCAACGCTAAATGACTGGAAAGGCCATGCCGTCCTCAACACATCGCTGTTTAATATAGGAGCGCGGTGTTCCGGGTTGTAAACGGATTGCTGTCTGGCCGCGGAAAGGTCGGCAAAGTCCAGCGCGTCCTGTCCTTTGTAGCCCAACTGCTTCGCTCTTTTCAGTCCCGCAATATAGGATGTGATTGTCAGTTCCCTTTCTATTATCGCACCGACCACATTAATAAATTCATTATATTTGTCAATCTTGCTACGGTATATCATTCTTGATGCTTCGCGACCCTCGCCTATTGCCAATGCCCGTGCGTCGCTCATTTTTATTCCGAGCGTTTGAGAGTTACCTTTAACAAACGCCCTGATGTCTTTGCCGAAAGAATCTTTTACTGCCGCCAGTGAATTGATAAAGCCTGTTTCCATCGGCATATTGGTAATGGATGACAACGGCTGGGTTGCAATATTCCATGCGAGTTTGCCTGTGAGAAAAGCCTGATTAACCATCGTGTTCCATTTTCTCAATGCGCTTCGGCTTTTATCGCCTATGCTTAGAGCACTGTCAATCTTGTGCTGTTTGCGGACAAGGTTGACGCGAATATACTCATCCCAATATTTGGCGGCATTGAATTTGCCGCGGGCTTTAAGCACAGCATTGTTTGCTTTGATATTCTCAATAGCAGGGGAAATATAAATATCATTGGCGATTGACCTGATGTATGAATCCGTGAGTGTCCAGAAATTGCGCTCTGGGTTTTCCATTTCCTTTCGCAGTCGTCGGTATGCCGCTGGGTTTCTTATTTCGTTTGGAATGATATAATCAAGGTTGTCCGTAATGGTCGCCCTGTTGTTAATGAGATCGCTCCAGATAGACGCTTCCTGCATATGCCTTACATAATTCTGGCGGTAATCAATCGGCTTGCGTCCGGTCATTTTCCTGATGGCATTTGATTCATCGCGCCACCTGTCATACAGCTTGCGCATCTCTGCGATCATGGCCGCTTCCTTTGGTGTCTTTGGTTCGACCTTCCCTTCCATGAGGTCGCTCATCCGTAGCCCTGTTGCTTTTGTTATCTTTACGCCGTGCTTTGCGGCGATATTTCTTACCGTTGTTGCTTCAGCGTGCTGAAATTTATTCCGCGAGATAATGGCCTTTTCTGTGGGCTTCCAGAGATTCTTAAATATCGCGCCGAACTTGCCGCCCTGCTTATAACCGTCCTGCATCAAGGCCATGTGGTAAGGTGCTTCGCTCTGATTATAAATGTCCTTGATGTATGCGTCATTCATTTCTTTCCGTGCGTAAAATCCCGACTTCCTGACAATGGCTATTTTTTTTCCTGCGGGTGTGGTGCGTGTCGCCACGTCGGGGATTTCCTTCTTGAAGTCCTTGCGGTCTATATTGCGCACGTCAATAAAGTTGTCATGCTGGTTGAGCTTGCGGGCGGGTTCTGTGGACTTGGCTTGCTCCCCCTTCCCTTCCTGTGCTTTGTTCCAAATAGAGATAAGTGCTTGGACAGACTGCTCCCCACCTATAGGGGGGCGTGACGGGTTAGGGAGTGAATTATATCTTACTTCTCCGATTATTTCATTTTTTGATATATTGGGAACATTAAAAAAACCTTCTTCATTTTTCCATAAACGAGAAGGTTTTACGGCTATTATTTTACCTTTTCCATTGTAAATATTATCTAAAAAATATTCAGCTTCATATATATTGTTAAACAGTGATACAGTTTGAAAGTCTGTGGATGTTTTATAATCCGGAAAGTCATCAACCCATTTATTTTTTATCTTTTTCCCTTTTTCCTCAAGTTTTAGACCAGATACAATTTCATCCCCTGTTTTATATGTCTTTGGTGTAACATGATAAAAAATTCCATCATCAGGTTTTTTATCATTTCTCTTATTTTGATAAGTTAATTCTCTCCCCTTTTTTAATACTTCTTCGTATTGTTCTTTAGCAGGTATGTTGACTGTCCCCTTATCTTTAGTCACGGTTCCAAGATTAGCAGATTCTTCGGATTTTGCAATTTGCGCCTTTACAAACTCCTCCGCAGTCTTATATTTACGTGCTTCGGCGATTAGGGCTTGCTCGGACGTAGCTTCCTGTGCTTTGATAGCCGCACGTTCTTCGGGAGTTAGTTTTTTAAATTCTTCTGTTTTTTTGGAAAGTTCGGC
>DSAV01000227.1 GCA_011046295.1 Deltaproteobacteria bacterium
GCTCAGGGAGTGCAGGCGCAGACACTGGCCAATTTGTACCTGGCCATGGAGCACAGCCTGGAAATAATCCCGGTAATAAATAAAATCGACCTGCCTTCCGCCGACGTGGAGCGTGTTATGGAGCAGATTGATTCCGAACTGGGACTTGATCCGGATACGCACATAAAATGTTCCGCCAAGGAAGGAATAGGTATCGAGGAAATACTGGAAGCGGTTGTTGGGCGCGTCCCGGCGCCGAAGGGCAATAAAGAAAATCCGCTGGCCGCGCTGATTTTCGACGCGCAGTACGATCCCTTCCGCGGCACGATTATTCATTGCCGCATATTCGAGGGAAGCGTGAAAAGCGGCGATACAATAAAATTCATGTACAACAACTCCACGTATAAAGTGGAAGAAGTGGGGAATTTCCTCCTGCAGCGCGCCAGGCGGGAAAAACTTTCCGCTGGGGAAGTGGGTTACGTTATCGCCGGGGTTAAAACCGTTTCCGATGTGCGCACGGGGGATACCATCACGCATCTGAACAAGCCTTGTTCTCAGCCGCTGCCGGGATTCAAGGAAGTAAAGCCGGTGGTTTTCGCCTCCATTTATCCGATAGCTTCCGACGATTATCAGGATTTGGCGGATTCGCTGGAAAAATACAAACTCAACGACGCCTCCTTTATTTACGAAAAGGATTCTTCCGCCGCGTTGGGGCAGGGTTTCCGCTGCGGTTTTCTGGGGCTTCTGCATCTGGATGTCGTGCAGGAAAGGCTGGAAAGAGAATATGATTTATCCATTATCCTTTCCGTGCCGAGTGTGCGTTACCGCTTTACAATGAATGACGGGTCGGTAATTTTCGTGGATAACCCCATGCACTATCCTGACCCCATGTCCATCGAGAAAGGCGAGGAGCCTTACATTCGCGCGATGATGATGCTGCCGGAACGCTACATGGGCGCGGTTATGAAGCTGTGCATGGAAAAGCGCGGCATTAATTCCAGCATGCATTACACCAGCCCCGGGCGCGTGGAACTTTCTTACGAAATGCCGCTGGCGGAAGTCATTTATGATTTTTACGACCGTTTCAAATCCGTAACTCAGGGTTACGGCTCTTTCGATTACGATTTAATTGATTACCGCGAAAGCAACCTGGTTCTGATGGATATACTGGTCAACGGAGAAAAAGTAGATGCGCTTTCGCAGATTGCGCATCGCGACCGCGCCCGCGCCCGCGCGCTTCTGGCCTGTGAAAGACTGAAAGAGGAAATACCGCGCCAGATGTTCAAAATCGCCATCCAGGGCGCGATTGGTTCGGAAATCATCGCCCGCAGCACCATCAGCGCTTTCCGCAAAGATGTCACGGCAAAGTGTTACGGCGGTGACATTACCCGCAAGAGAAAGCTGCTGGAGAAACAGAAGGCCGGCAAGAAACGCATGAAGATGGTTGGCGCGGTCAGCATTCCGCAAAGCGCGTTTCTGGCGGTGCTGAAATCGAATAAAGATTAAAATAGCCGCCGCGCGCGGCCGAGAACACACATCATGAGGCAAACCATTATCGACAGCGACTACAATTTTTCGCAGGCCATAGCCGGCACGAACGCGCCTTTGCATGTCGTCGATCGCCTGTCCATGCTGGACGTCTGCTACTTTTCCTTCGACGGTTTGCGCCACCAGGGACAAATAATCGTCGACCAGGCGTTCGAAGACGACGTGGCGGAAATATTCGCGCTGATGGAAGAGCTGAAATTTCCCGTCGGTAAAGTTATCCCCATTTGCGCCTACGGCTGGCGCGACGATGATTCCATGAAAGACAACAACTCCTCTGGCTTCAACTTCCGTCTGATTGAAGGCACGACAAATTTATCCCTGCACGCGCTTGGGCGCGCTCTGGACATTAATCCGCTGCAGAATCCGATTATCTATCCCGGCGGCATTATCGCCCCCGCGGGCGCGGCATACGACCCGCGGCAGGCGGGAACACTGAGCGCCGAGCACCCCGTGGTGGAAGAATTTTTAATACGCGGCTGGCGCTGGGGCGGCAACTTCGACCATCTCAAAGACTATCATCATTTCGAGAAGATATAATAAAGTGAAGCGTTAATCGTAAATCGCGCTAAATCGGACATCACGGGATTCTTTTTGAAGGCTACTTACAAACGAAGCCAGAATTGCACTCCTCAACGAATCAGTAATACTTATTTTCTTGACTAAAATTTTATGTTGTTTTAATTTAATAAATATCATGAACATATATCAGTTTTGCCGGATAAGGATGATCCATGGCTTCTCGCAATCAGACATTAAAAGTAACAAAGAATAATTATCAGTACCTGTCCGATGGGTTTGGTGTCGTCAAAATGGGGATTTTTGGTTCGGTGGCCAAGGATACGGACGACGAAGAAAGCGATGTGGACATTGTAGTTGAATTCAAAAATCCTATCGGCTTGAAATTCATAGACCTGGTTGATTATCTGGAGAACCTTCTTCAGAGGCGGGTTGACCTTTTAACGCCGGACGGCATTGACAATATTCGAATAAAAAATATCTCTGACGCTATAAGAAAGAATATTATATATGTCTAAGAGAAGCGATATTGATCTGATGCAGGATATTTCCGAAAGCATTGAAAGAATCATTTCCTATACTCAGGGTATGGATTATGCCCACTTCAAGCACGACACTAAAACACAGGACGCCGTTTTAAGAAATATTGAAATTCTTGGGAAGCGGCAAAATTTCTTTCAGAAAAAGTAAAAGCAGAAAACAGCCAGATACCATGGAAAAATATTTCCGGTACGCGGGATAAATTAATACATGACTATTTTGGCGTGAACATTGACGTTGTGTGGAATATTGTTAAACATGAAATCCCAAGTCTTCATTCAAATATTAAAGAAATCATAAAAAAAATAAAATAAATTGAGTGCGTAGAGAAAAATCAGACAGCGCAGCGCGGCGCTTGTCAAACTGAAGGAATAAAATCTAGGCTGGTCGCGCGACGATGATGCCGGAATAATTCTTTTTTGTTTTCAGATAGGCGGCCAATGTCTTTTGGGAAACAACCACGGCGCCTTCTTTACTTGACGCGTGCAGTAAATACAGGTTTCTGCCCTGCCACAGCGCGAAACCCATGTGAACCACGTCAAGGCCTTCCTGCTTTGCGGCAAAAGCGATGATATCGCCGTTTTTAATTTTGTCTTGAACGCGGACAAGTTTATCTTTGCCGATGACATGAAAAACACGGCGGGAGAGGTTTTTTTCCACCACCAGCATTTTCTGATACTGATTTTTGTTTTTCAGCGGCGGATACAGCTCCCGATGAGCCGTCATGAAATTAATTTTTTTCCGTCTCTTACTGCCGCTGATTTTTCCGGAAATATCTTTAACGGTCTTCTTTCTTTCATTGTCGGAGAGCCAGTCGGTAAAATAATGCAGCCGCGAGGAATAACCAGAAATGACGCCCCGCCGGTAACGGATGAATTTTAACCGGCGCTTATAAGCGCGCTCGGATATTTTCCTGTCGACAAAGCAGCGCCCCAGCGCCAAAACTGTTTCCGCGTAGGTGAAGCAATCGAAGTGCGTAAAGTTGACGGTCAGTTTTTCTCTGCCGGGCGCCTCCAGTGTTTTTTCTTTGTACGGCGCGCCGAGAAAACAAAGCGCGATTCCCATGACCAAATCGCCAAAAGTTATATCTTCTTCAGTTTTCTTTTTGTTTTTTTTCATAGCTACAATAATTATATCCAATTTGCCATTGCGCTAAACCAAAGCCTTGTGCACAGTGAAGGCACTGTGAAGCAATCACGTAAGCACAAGATCGCCGCGGTCGTTTTCACTCTCTCGCGATGATACCTCTTTGTCTTTGCGAGAACGCCGCAGGCGGGCGAAGCAATCTCACCCATAAAGAAGATTGCTTCCCCGCATCGGAGTCCGGGGCAGGCTTCACTTCATTTCCCGCAAAAACATGGCGTTTATTATTGCCCCTTTCGTCAACGCGATTACTGATTAGTGTTTGTAAATCATTCTACCACCTAAAGCAAACTAAAAAGCATCGCCAATGTTGACATTTTTGAAAAATGTTCGTAGTAATGACGCGCGGACGGAGGATGTTTCATTGCCAACACCGATTCATCAGCGTGAAACAATCCGGCGTCTTTGTCGCGACACTTTGCGCCATGACATATCGCGCCAAAAAGACAAAAAAAAAAAGGGGGGGGGAATATGCCATTCGCGGACACGGGAGAAATAAAACTCAATTACGTCGAACATGGAAGCGGTGGCAATGTTATTGTCTTCATTCACGGTTATTTAAGCTGCGCGCGCTGGATGGATTTGGTCTGGCCGAAGCTTTCCCCGGATTTGCATGTTTTCGCCATCGACTGGCGCGGCTGCGGCAGCTCGGACAAACCTGACGCTACGGAGAATTATGCCAATTACTCATTCAAGCAACACGCGACAGACATCGGCGCGGCGATTAAAAATCTCGGCATCAAGAAGTGTTCGCTCGCCACTCATTCCACCGGCGGCATTATCAGCCTCTATATGCTTTTGACCGAGCCGGAAATGTTTGATAAAGTGCTGGCGCTGGACCCGGTAAGCCCCACGGGGCTTTTGATACCCGAAGGCAGCCCGACTTTTTTTGGCAAAATTAAAGAAAGCAGGGATTTCGCCTACAAGTTTCTTTCCTATGCCTGCTCGTCA
>DSAV01000064.1 GCA_011046295.1 Deltaproteobacteria bacterium
GGTGCAAAAAAGAAGCGCATTCGATTTTCCTGAAACCCGCTTTGGAGAGTTTATTAATGAATAAGACCTCGTCATTTGTGGAAAGAGTTTTCCAGACTGCCGGTAATCCGTCACGCGGAGATATTTCTACAATGGTTACTTTATCTTCCTTTTTCAAAATTTATTACCTCAAATACAGATACGTTTATAAATCAACCATGCATAATGTGTTCCAGTTAACGATTACAAATGTTAATGAGGTTTTATTCCAGATTGTATTTTTTTATTTTCTGATAAAAAGTTCGCCTACTGATTCCTAACTTCTTCATGGCCGCGGTTTTGTTTTTTGTTACTCCCAGGACTTCCCTGATCAGATTTTCTTCCAGATTTTCCGTGGCTTTCCCGATGTTATAATTTTTTCCCTGTGAAAAAGGCGAACTGTCGGCGGGAGATGATCTGTGAAGATTTGGAGCAAAAAGAAAATTCGGCAAAGAGCTTGGCCCGATAAGCTCTTCTTTACTCATGTTAACAGCGTAGCTTATCACTCCTTTGAGTTCGCGAACATTTCCCGGCCAGTGATATGCGCCCAGAATTTCCATTGCAGGAGAAGAGAACCTTATACCTCTCTTTTCGATATCTTCATTTGATTTTAAAAAATAATCAACCAGCAGAGGAATATCTTCGCGTCTTTGCCTCAACGGTGGCAAATAAATTGTAAAGGCGTTCAAACGGAAAAAAAGGTCTTCCCTGAATTTATTTTCTTCGATGAGCGCGTTTAAGTGCCTGTTAGTTGAAGATATTATGCGTACATCAACTTTTACGTTTCTTGTTCCTCCGACACGTTTGAATGTGCCGGATTCGAGCACTCTGAGTAATTTGGACTGGGTCTGCAAAGAAGCATCGCCAATTTCGTCGAGAAGAATTGTTCCTCCATGAGCCTCGTCAAAATAACCTTTGCTGCCTTCCGCTTTCGCTCCGGTAAAAGCGCCCTTTTCATAGCCGAAAAGCTCGCTCTCTATCAATGTGTCCGGTATTGCCGCGCAATTTACGTCAATCAAAGGTTTGGAAAAACGTGGGCTTGCTTTGTGAATGGCGCGTGCCAGAATCTCTTTTCCTGTACCGGACTCTCCGGTAATCAGCACGGATATATTCGAGCTTGCCGCTCTCTGCGCGCTGACCAGCGCTTTTTTGAATTCAATACTTTCTCCGACTAATTCACTGAATTCTTCCGATAGTTTTTCTATTCGGAATTTCTCTTCATCCTGGTACGGATTGGATATCTCTTGGATGCTATTTTCATCTTTTTTTACCAAAAGAAGATACAGAGAATTATTCACCTGTAAATTGTTTAATAAGTATACATTTATTATCGCTTTCTCTTGTTTTCTTGGTATAATTATTTCCTGCGGAATTCCCAGATATTTTGATGCTAATTTCAGGTTAGATAATGATTTTATTTTGCTAGAACCATCTTCTATTTTATTTGCGGAATTTCTTATCATGAAAGCCTCTTCAAAAAAACTGTTTACATATAACACATTACGATTTTCATCAATAATAGCGGCAGGTTCAATTATATTTTTTATTAAGTTTGTCAAATATTCTTTCATTACTTTCTTCTTCATTCACTAATTTTTCAATAGATGTATACAAATAATACATATTAGTCAATATATTTCACGTTTAAAATCTGATTGAAGCTAATTTTTCTTTTTGGTTTATTTTTTTTATTGATGTGTATATGAGAATTAACATGCAAATTTATTATTTTTGCGTTGTGCTGTACCTTAAGATTCCAGGCTGCTAATGATAGCGAATGTGGATATTTTTCAGTTTCTGCCCGACCATGGTACGGCATTTGCTCATCCTTTTTTAAGGATTTACTGTTTTTAAAAATTTAATTCAGGCAGGAGATGATTATGTCAATTAAGAACATTATGGTTGTCGGCGCCGGTTTGATGGGCTCGGGAATTTCCCAAATAGCCGCTGGGGCTGGTTATCAGGTAATTATCAACGATGTAAAAGATGAACTTGTTGAAAAAGGCTTAACCGCCATTTCTCAAAACCTGGACAGACAGGTAAAAAAAGAAAAGATTGCCGCCGCTGATAAAGATGCGATTCTGGCGAAAATTACAAAATCAGCTTCCCTCGATGATGCAAGAAAAGCAGATTTCGTCATTGAGGCCGCATTTGAAGATTTTGCCGTTAAAAAGTCTATTTTTGAAAAACTGGATGGCATTTGTCCCGCAGGCGTAATTTTTGCCAGCAACACTTCTTCCATCCCGATCAGTTCCCTTGCCACTACTGTAAAACGTCCGGATAAATTCATCGGCATGCATTTTTTCAGTCCCGTGCCCGTAATGAAACTGGTGGAAGTGATTCCCGGCCTGAAAACATCTCCGGAAACAGTCAGGCTCACCGAAGAGCTTGCGGCAAGCTTAAAAAAAGAAACGGTGCGCGTCAAGGACGTACCCGGCTTTCTGGTCAACCGCATCAATGCCGCGTTCCGCGCGGAAGTATTTAACTGTCTGCTCGAAGGCGTGGCCACTCTCGAAGATATCGACAAAGCGGTAAAGCTTGGCCTCAATCATCCCATGGGGCCGTTTGAATTGAACGATGCGGTGGGAATTGATATCGGCCTGAATGTTTTCCGGACACTTTATGATGGATATAAAGACACAAAATTCCGCCCGCCGCTTGTAATGGAAAAAATGGTACAATCAGGTGATTTGGGCAAGAAGACCGGCAAGGGTTGGTATGATTACACCTCCGGTGAAAAGAAACCGAGAAAAGATTTAAACTTTTAAAGACAGGATGAAGCTATGGAAAATGTCGTTATTTTAAGTTGTGTGCGCACACCAATCGGCGCCTATGGCGGTTCTTTGAAAGATGTTCCGGTATATAAATTGGGCGCGCTTGTTTTGCAAGAAGCAGCCAAGCGCGTAAATGTGGACCCCGCCCAGGTTGATGACGTGATTATGGGAACCGCTTATCAAAACGGCGAATGCGCCAATGGCGCGCGCATGGCTGTTCTGGAGGCGGGCTGGCCGGACACAGTTCCGGGAATGGTTTTGGACCGGCGCTGTTGTTCCGGATTGGAGTCCATTTTTTATGGCGCCATGAAAATTCAGACCGGCAACGCGGATATTGTCATTGCGGGCGGTATGGATTCGATGAGCCAGGCCGAACTTTACATTCCCGGCGACATCAAATGGGGTCTGGGCGGAAAAAGCCATGAAAAATACGGCTTTATGCCCCGCGGCCACGGCGCTCTGGCGATGTGGGGCATCCCCTTGTATGACCGCATTCAGCGCGCGCGCGTGATGTCGCAGCCGATTGCCCGCTACGGCGAATTAAGCTCCATGATGGCCTGGGCGGAAACCGCGGCAAAAAAAGAAAAAATAACCCGTGAAGAAGCGGACCGCTGGGCGCTCAGAAGTCATCAAAGAGCGATCGCCGCGCAGGACGCCGGAAAGTTTACCGAAGAAATAGTTCCCGTGCCCATCGGTAAAGACAAGAGCGGCCAACCTGTCATTTTCAATCTTGATGAAGGACCGCGCAAGGAAACTACTCTGGAAAAACTGGCTAAACTCAAACCCGTGTATGCCGACGGAATCTGTACGGCGGGAAATTCATCTTCGGAAAATGACGGAGCTTCCGTCGTGCTTCTGGCCTCTGAGAAAAAGGCAAAAGAACTCGGAGCCAAACCTCTGGCTTATTTCCGCTCCTGCGCGGTGGCGGCAACTGACCCCACACTTACCTACCCTGCCGTGCCCGCTTCGGTAGAAAAAGCGCTGCATAAAATAAATATAAATATTAATCAGATAGGACTTGTGGAAGTTCAGGAAGCTTTCGCCGTGCAGACCATTGCCGACGCTCGGCTTTCTGGAATCAACGATAAAGAAATGGACGAAAAAGTTAATATCAACGGCTCCGGCATTTCACTGGGGCATCCCATCGGGGCGACCGGCGCGATGCGGCTCACCACGCTCATCAATGAAATGGTAAGAAGGGAGACGCAATTCGGCCTGGAAACAATATGCGGCGGCGGCGGCCAGGGTATCTGTCTGATTGTGGAGAGAAAATAAACTCAAGGATAAATCTGGGAGGATAAAAATATGGAATTTACATTAAGCGAAGAACAAAAAATATTGCAGGACATGGCAAAAAACTTTGCCGAAAAGGAAGTAAAACCGCACGTGGAAGAAGACGAAAAAAATCAGCACTGGCGCAAGGAAATTTTCGATAAAATGGCCGAGCTTGGTTTTTTCGGTTTCAGCATCGATGAAAAATACGGCGGCAACGGCATGGGGTTTCTCGAGGGTGTTTTGGTGATAGAACAGATTGCCAAAGTGCACACTTCCTGGCGCATGGCTTTTAATATGCAATGCTGGGGGCCATCTCTCACGATTCAGAAATTCGGCACCGAAGAACAAAAACAGCACTACATCCCCAAATTCGTCAGCGGTGAATATATCGGCAGTTTCGCCATGACCGAAGCAGATATTGGCTCCGATGTCGCCGGTATGAAATGTTTGACGGAAGATAAGGGAGATTATTACCTGCTCAATGGCAATAAAATGTGGATTACTAACGGCACGGTCAGCGATCACGGCCTTCTCTACGTTAAAACAAATAAAGACGCCGGAGCAAAAGGCATTA
>DSAV01000125.1 GCA_011046295.1 Deltaproteobacteria bacterium
GACCATACGGAAATTTATTTGAATTCTTTTTCGATGCGATTCATTGCTTCTTCCAGCCGGTCATCCGGAACGGTCAGAGAGAAACGCACAAAACCTTCACCGTACTGGCCATAGGCTGTTCCGGCGGCGACAACCACCGCCGTTTTGTCAAAGAGACGATTCGTAAATTCCAGCGCGGTCATGCCCTTGGGCACAGGAACCCACAGGTAAAAAGTGCCGCGCGGCGCATCGAATTGGATACCGATTTTTTTCAATGTTTTTAAAACAAGCTCGCGGCGGCGCGCATAGATGTCTAACATCTTATCCACAAAACCCGCCTCGTTTTTCAGCGCCGCGATTCCCGCGTACTGAATGGCGTTGAAAGCGCCGGAGTCGGTATTTTCTTTTACCTTGCTGATACCCGCGATTAAATCGGGATTGCCACAGGCCATTCCCAGACGCCAGCCGCACATGTTGAAAGGCTTGGAAAGAGAATTTAGTTCAATGCCCACGTCTTTGGCGCCTTTGGCCTGAAGAAAACTGATTTTTTCCTGTCCGTCAAAAACAAGTTCGCCGTAAGGATTATCGTAGCAGACCGCTATGTCGAATTCCCGCGCGAAAGCCACAAGCTTTTGTAAAAAATCCAGTGTGGCGCACGCGCCTGTGGGATTATTCGGATAATTGAGGAAAATCGCCGTGGCTTTTTTCGCGATTTTTGTGGGAATATCTTCGAGCGCCGGAAGGTAATTGTTTTTCGCCAAAATGGGCACGTTGTGCGGAATCCCTTCACCCATCAAAATGCTCGAACGATAAGCGGGATAACCGGGATCAGTCATCAGTACGATATCGCCGGGATTGACCCGCGCCAGAACAAAATGATGGCAACCCTCTTTGGAACCGATAAGCCCCAGAATTTCCGTTTCCGGATTAAGTTCTACATTGTGCCTTTGGGCATACCAGCGCGCGATTTCTTTGCGGAAAGCCAGCATTCCTTTTTCCTCGTCAATGGGATAGCGGTGATTGACGGGTTCGCGTGAAGCGCGGCATAATTCATCGATAACCGCATCCGGCGTTGCTTCCACCGGGTCGCCGATAGCCAGTGAAATGACATCCACGCCTTCGGCTTTGGCTTTGTTGATTTTTTTCCTGAGTTCCATAAAAAGATAGGGTGGTATTTTTTTCAAACGATCGGCTGTCTGCACTTTAATCCTCCAACAAAATGTAATTACTCAGGGCAGTCTCAAAACAACTACGAGATTGCTTCGTCATCCTGCCGGAAGCAGGATTTCTCGCAATGACTAAATTGATGATTCTATAAAATTTTCATTTGTACGCTTCTTCAAAAAGAAAACCTTGATAAACTATTTTCACGCGGCCTTCAAGATAAATTTCCGTAAAGCGGTCATTTTTACGATGGAAATAAACGCGCAGGACTTCTGCGCTCTGTACGATAACATCTACAGGTGAATCGACCAGATTTCTTTGCGCTGCGGCCAAAGCGGAGGCAACCGCACCTGTGCCGCAGGCCAGCGTTTCATCCTCCACGCCTCGTTCGTAGGTGCGCACCCGAATTTTGTGCCTATCAATAACGCTGACAAAGTTGGCGTTAGTGCCCCGGGGTTGAAAATATTCATGGCGGCGGATTTTTCCTCCCTGCTCTACCACAGCGCAAGTTTCCACATTATCAACAAAACAGACGGCATGGGGCACTCCTGTATCAATACAATCTAATATGATTTCGCTGCCGGTAATATTGATTTTCATTCCCGGTTTTAATATTGAGGGGTCGGTGAGCCTCACCTTAACTACATCGTCATTTACTTCGGCAAAAATAATGCCCGCGAGCGTTTCAAAAGACATTTTCTTTGGGGCAATGCCTTTCAGGTAAGCATAGCGTGCTACACAGCGGCTGCCGTTGCCGCACATTTCCGCCACGGAACCGTCGGAATTGAAAAACTGCCACTTAAAATCCGCGATTTTTGAAGGCTCGATAAGAAATAATCCGTCGGCACCCACGGAAATTTTGCGCTCGCAAACCCTGCGGGCAAACGAAGGCAGGCCGCCGGCATCCAGCGACAAATCGCGGTTATCAATGATAATGAAATCATTGCCGCTGCCGCTCATTTTGTAAAATTCGATTCCGGATTTTGATTTTATCATCAGGTCTCTATGATTATATCATCAGCATCTTCAATGCGATTGAGCGTACGGGTAACGCGCAGCACTTCCTCCGTTGTCGTAATTCCCGCCAGTATCTTCTGCACACCGTCTTTCTGCAGGGTAATCATGCCGCGCTTGATGGCCAGTTCGTTAATCTGGTTGGCGTCCGATGTCTTCAAGACAAGTTTTTTGATTTCATCGTCCACGGTCATTATCTCGAATATCGCCGTCCGTCCGCGATAACCGGTCTGCATGCACAGGTTGCAGCCGGCCTTGCGGTAAAAAGTATTGTCTTTTAACAGCGACTTGTTCAGTCCCAGGTTGGCCAGCGCCTCCTTATCCGGCACGTATTCTTCCTTGCAGTGCGGGCAAAGAACGCGCACGAGACGCTGCGCGATAATCGCGATAACGGATGATGTAACCAGAAAAGGTTCGATGCCCATGTCAATCAGACGGGTGACGGCGCTGGCCGCGTCATTGGTATGCAAGGTGGAAAAAACAAGATGGCCGGTAAGCGAAGACTGGATGGCAATTTCTGCCGTTTCGCGGTCGCGTATTTCACCAATTAAAATCACATCCGGGTCCTGGCGGACGATAGAGCGCAGTCCCGCGGCGAAGGTCAGATCTATCTTGGGGTTGACCTGAATCTGTCCGACTCCGTCAATCTGATATTCAATCGGATCCTCAATGGTAATAATGTTGATTTCCGGCTTGTTGATGGTGGAAAGCGCGGCGTAAAGTGTCGTTGTTTTTCCGCTGCCCGTGGGGCCGGTCACCAAAATAATGCCGTAGGGAGATTTAATCAGATTATTAAGCAAATTGATTCGCTCATCATGCATGCCCAAATCGGAGAGCCTCAGTATATTGGCCGTCTTGTCCAACAGGCGCATGACCACGCGCTCGCCGAAAGCCGTGGGAATTATCGATACGCGGACATCAATCAGGCGGTCGGCAATCTTTATTTCGATGCGGCCGTCCTGCGGCAGTCTTTTTTCCGCGATGTTTAGTTTAGCCATGATTTTGATACGGGAAACAAGGGGAGATTGAACCCGCCGCGGCATACTCATGATATCATACAAAACACCATCAATACGGTAGCGGATTTTCAAATTGCTTGAGTAGGGCTCAACATGAATATCGCTGGCACGGTCTTTAATCGCGCCGGATACCAGAAGGTTGACCAGTTTAATAATCGGCGCGTCGCTTACCTCGTCGAGCAAATCCGCCGTTTCATCAATTTCGGAAATGAGTTCATCAGCGGAAGCCTCGTCCATTTCTTCAAAATAATCTTTAGCGGAAGCTCGGCTCATGTCGTAAGCCATATTTATCGCGGCGGCAATCGTTTCCTGCTGCGCCAACACCATGGACGCTGTGGGTATGCGCAGGAGTTTGCGCAAATCGTCAACGGCCTGAAAGTTTGAGGGATCATTCACGGCAATAACGGCGGATGAAGGGGTAATTACCGGCACCATTTTATACTTTTTCAGGTACTGGATGGACACAGCCTGGGTGAATTCTATATCGATATTTTCCATCGGCAATTCATTGATCAGGGAGAAACCGAAATGGGCAGACATAATTTTAAGCAAATCGCCTTCGGCAATCTCCTTTTTACGCACCAGATAATCAAAGAAACCCGCGCCGTTTTTTCCCTGAGCTTCGCGCGCCTCTGCCATTGCCTCAGCGGAAACACCGGCCAGCATCAATTTTGACTCAAGCGATAAAACAGGAGCTTTGTCCTGCGTTGTTGGCGGCGAAGTGTTTTGCGCCTTACGCGATGCTTTAAGAGCATTATGGATTTTCGACATAAACCTTCAACACCTGGGGCTAGTTTTTTTCCAAAGCTTCATTTCCACCAGGCTCCTCTTCACTCTGCGGCAACTCTGCCGGTGTTCTTTCGTCAAGTTTTATGACACCTTCTTCAACCGTACCCATAGAATCTCTTTTTTCCTGATACAGAGCGCTGGCATCCTCCTGCGTGCGGACGATGTGCGGCGTCAGAAACACGTACAGGTTTGTTTTTTCGCGTTTGGTCGTTTTGGCCTTGAAAAGCCAGCCCAGCAGGGGAATTCTTCCCAGCAGCGGCACCGCGCTGACGCTTTCATCCGTGCTGTCACCAATCAACCCGCCGATAACGACTGTTTCCTTGTCCTTGACCACTACAGCGGTCTTGATTGTCCGTTTTAGTGTCGTCGGCGTTATTATACCTTGTTTCGCGGCTTCGGTTGTGCCCAGTGATGTGAGCTTGGTAACTTCCTGGGAAATGTTCAGACGGATGAAGTTTTCTTCATTGATATTCGGCGTGATTTTCAGGATGACGCCGACATCCCGGTACTCATACTGGCTGTAACTGCGTGCGTCTTGTGTTTGGTCTTGTCTGGTGACATAAGGGACATTTGCTCCGACATTAATTTCCGCCTCTTCATTATTCAGTGTCAATATCTGGGGCGTGGAAAGAATGGACAC
>DSAV01000206.1 GCA_011046295.1 Deltaproteobacteria bacterium
GATTGTCGGTATCAGAGGGGTAATTATTGATATCACCGAACGCAAACAAAGCTTTGAAAAAGTAAGAAAAGCTTTGGATGCCACTGTGCGCGCTATGGCTGCCACTGTCGAGACGCGCGATCCTTACACCGCCGGCCATCAATACCGAGTGGCTCATCTGGCGCAGGCTATCGCAACCGAAATGGATTTAGACGAAGAACAGATAGAGGGAATCCGCATTGCCGGACTGATTCATGATATCGGAAAAATCGCTGTCCCCGCCGAAATTCTCACCAAACCGGGAAAGCTTACCCCTCTCGAATACAACCTGGTTAAAATCCACCCGCAATCCGGCTACGATATATTGAAGGATATCGATTTCCCCTGGCCGGTGGCCGATGCTGTTTTTCAGCATCATGAACGAATGGACGGAACCGGCTACCCACAGGGGCTAAAACAAAACGATATTATTATCGAGGCGCGCATTCTGGCCGTGGCCGATGTTGTCGAGGCCATCGCCTCGCATCGCCCTTACCGCCCTTCGCGCGGAATAGAAATGGCTTTGGAAGAGATTTACAAAAACAGTCAACTCCTTTATGATAAAGACGTTGTTGAAGCATGCATCAGACTGGTTCGGGAAAAAGGATATGAACTGAGTTGAAAAACACTGATTACGGAGATTAGGGGAAACGATTACAGCGATATCTTAATCGCCGTAATCGTCGCTCCTGAATCGCGGTAATCTTTCCTTCAAGAGATTGAGGTTTGAATGAAAAAAGCCGCTCCCGCAAAAGAAAAGAAACGTAAATATCGGCCGGTTAGTCCAAAAGCCCTGCGCGTTCTGATTGTTGAAGACAACGAGGACGACGCTGAGCTGATAATCAGGGAACTCAAAAAAGGCGGGTACAATCCCGAATATCAACGCGTGGAAACTGCCGCGGAAATGAAGAAAGCCCTGAAAGGCGGGCAATGGGACATCGTCCTTTGCGATTATGCCCTGCCCAAATTCACCGCTCCGCAGGCTATCCGTCTTTTGCGTGAAACCAATCAAGACATACCGATAATTATCGTCTCCGGCGTAATTGCCGAAGAAACTGCCGCCGACTGCATGATTCTGGGCGCGCAGGATTTTATCCGCAAAAGCAATCTGTCGCGGCTTTACCCCGCCGTCAAGCGTGAACTACAGGAGGCGAAAACCAGAAGAAGAAAAAACCAAGCGGAAGAAGCCCTGCGCAGAAGCCAGAATTTTCTGGCCGGTGTTTTCGACAGCATCCAGGACGGCATCAGCATTCTCGATACAAAAATGAACATTATCGGCGTCAATTCCGCGCATGAAAAATGGTATAAACAAAGCGCGCCTCTTCTCGGCAAAAAATGTTATCGGGCTTATCATGGACGCAACAAACCCTGCAAAGCTTGCCCTTCCCTTAAAACGCTCAAAACTGGCAAACCGGCCTTTGAAATTGTTTCCAAAGAAGGTCCGCAAGGAGAAAAGGAAGGCTGGCTGGAAGTTTACAGCTTCCCCATGCAAGATGAGAGCACAAAGAAAATCAACGGTGTCATAGAATACGTGCGCGATATCACCGAACGCAAGAGAGTGGAACTGGAGCTGCAAAAAGAAAGGGGGTTCAGCCAAACTCTTGTGGAGCATTCCCCGGCTTTTTTTGTAGCGATAGACTCCGCCGGCAAAACCATTATGATGAACAAAACTTTCCTTGCGGCGCTGGGTTACACCGAAAAAGAGGTAACAAGAAAAGATTATTTGGCAACGTTTGTTCCAAAATCAGAAAGAAAATCACTGACTAAAGTTTTTGCGCATCTGACTAAGGACAAGCAACCGTCGGTCAACGAAAATCATGTCTTAACCAAGAAAGGCGAACAGATTCTGGTGGAATGGCACGGGCGCCCTGTTTTCAAAGACAATGGCGAACTGGATTATTTTTTCGGCGTGGGTATAAATATTACCGAACGGCATAAAGCGCAGGAGGAACTCAAGCAGAGCGAAGAGAAATATCGGTCGATCCTTTCCAGCATCCAGGAAGGTTATTTTGAAGTCGATACCGGCGGCACCTACACATTTGTAAACGATGCCAACTGCCGGCTGCTTGGATATACGCGGGATGAATTGATAGGGATGAATTACCGGCAGCATATGGATAAGGAGACTGCGGAAAAAATACGGAAAACTTACACAGCCTTATACCAAACCGGCAAGCCGATTCAGTCTCTGGAGGTTGATTCTTTCAAAAAAGATGGAACTAAAGTAACTTACGAAACATCGGTGTCTCTTATAAAAGACGCGGGGGGGAAACCCATCGGTTTCCGCGGTATTTCCCGCGATATCACCGAACGCAAGCAGGCCGAAGCGACATTGAAGCGCAGCGAGGAGAAATATCGCAGCATTCTGGAAAATATCGAAGATGGATATTACGAAACGGATCTCAGCGGCAACCTGACCTTTTTCAACGATTCCGCCTGCCGCATCTCGGGATACAGCCCGGAAGAATCCATGGGCATGAACTTCCGTCAATACACGCCGGAAAAGGATGCGGATAAAATATATTCGATCTTCCATGAAGTGTACAAAACAGGAATACCGGTCAAGGGATTGAGCTATGAACTGATCAGAAAGGATAAAACAAGCCGCCATGTGGAAACATCCGTATCCTTGCGCAGAAATGCCACGAACAAAATAACGGGATTCCAGGGCATTATGCGCGACATCACCGACAGGAAGCTCGCCGAGGAAAAATTACGGGAAAGCGAGGAGAAATATCGCAATCTGGTTGAACGGGCCAATGATGGCATTGCCATAATACAAGACGGTGTTATTTGCTATGCCAATCCGCAGTTGCTGAAAATAGTGGGCTATCCGGAAGAAGAATTAATCGGATATCCTTTCCATAATTTCATCACGCAAAATGAGGTTCCAAAAATAATAGCTCGCTACACACAGCGTATGGCCGGCAAAGATGTTGCATCTATATACGAAACGACGTTAAAGCATAAAAACGGCAAAATAATAAACGTTGAATTCAATGCCGGAATAATAACGTATCATGGGAAAGTTGCCGACCTTGCCTTTGTCAGAGATATCACCACCCGCAAACAAGCGGAAGAAGCGCTGAGGGAGAGCGAGGAAAAATACCGCAATATCCTCGAAACTATGCAGGAAGGATATTATGAGGTTGACCTGTCCGGCAACACCATTTTTGTCAACGACGCTATGTGTCGTATCCAGGGTTATTCCAAAGAGGAGCTGCTGGGCATGAATAACCGGCAATACACCGACCCGGAAACGGCAAAAAAAGTTTATCAGGAATTTAATGAAGTTTACCGCACAGAAAAACCGGGCAAAACATCCGAACATGAAATAATCCGAAAAGACGGCTCTAAAATCTGGATTGAAGCCTCCATCGCCCTGCGCCGGGACGCTGCCGGTAAAAAAATCGGCTTTAAGGGCATTGTACGCGACATCACTGAACGCAAGCAGGCCGAAGAAGAATTGCGTCGCAAACACGAAGAGATGGAAACCATGATTGAATCATCTCCAATCATGGTTTTCTTCAAAGACACGCAAAACAGATTTCTCCGCGTCAATAAAGCGCTCCTTGAGACAACTAACCTGACAAAAGAAGAAATTGAAGGAAAAAGCAATGAGGAAATCAACCCGCGACGCGCCGCGGAAAATTTAGCTGAAGACCAGGAAATTATCGCCACCGGCGTGCCGAAAACCGGCATTCTGGAAACCGTAAAGACCAGAAAAGGCATAAAGGTGCTGCGCACCGACAAAGCCCCCTATAAAGACGCGCAGGGCAATATCGTGGGTATCGTCGGCTTTTCCGTGGACATCACGGAGCAGAAAAAAGCGCAGGACGCGCTCAGGGAAAGTGAGGAAAAATACCGCTCGCTCGTGGAAAACGCGCAGGAAGGCATTTATCAATCCACGCCTGACGGGCATTATATCACCGTTAATCAGGCCTTCGCGCGCATACTGGGCTACAGCTGTCCGCAGGAAATGACACAATCCGTAACAGACATCTCTGGTCAGCTTTATGTTCACCCTTCAGAGAGGGAAAGATTGATTAAGCGAGCTGATAAATACGGCGAAATATCTGATTTTGAAACCGAATTTTACCGCAAAGACGGCAGCCGCATATGGCTGTCCGTAAGCATGCACGCCGTGCGTGATGGACAGGGGAATCTTCTTTATTATCAGGGCATGGTGCAGGATTTCACGGAAAAGAAAAAGATGGCCGCCGAGCGGCAGGAAAATATCAAAAAGCTGCGCAATGCCCTGGGCGCAACAATCAACGCCATGGCGGTGACCGTGGAAACAAGAGACCCGTACACCGCCGGCCATCAGCGGCGCGTGGCGGACCTGGCGCGCGCCATCGCCACTCAAATGCGGCTTTCCAGCGACCAGATTGACGGCGTGCGCATGGCCAGCATGATTCATGATATCGGTAAAATATCGATACCGTCGGAAATCCTTACCAAGCCCACGCAGCTTTCAGAACTGGAGTATAATCTGATTAAAACACACCCGTCATCAGGCCACGCGATCCTCAAAGACATTGAATTTCCCTGGCCGATCGCCCGTATTGTGCTGGAGCACCACGAA
>DSAV01000210.1 GCA_011046295.1 Deltaproteobacteria bacterium
AGCCGGCGTGTCGCTAAAACACGTTATTGTTACAAGTGTTCTGGAATACTTGCCTAGGATGAAAAAGCTTTTGGGAAAAAGCTTGTTGGGGAAAGACTATGCGAATTTGCATGTTCCCACCCCCGAAGAAATGGCCAAGGCGGGCCTCCTTGATTTTGAAGCATTGATTAAGAGGTATCCGCCCAATCCGCCACAGGTAGAAATTGATCCCAGGAAGGATATTGCCGCACTTCCCTATACGGGAGGAACGACCGGGCTTCCCAAAGCTGCTGTTTTGACACACCATAATATGGTATCTGTGGTACATCAAATAAAGCAATTGTGGCCATTTCTGGAAGACGGCAAAGAAGTCGGTATCGCATTTTTGCCCTTTTTCCATATTTATGGCCAGGTAGTCGCCATGCTTAACGGCATTGCGAGAGGTTTTACAGGAGTGCTTTTCACTACTCCTGATATAGATGACATACTAGACGCAATGGAAAAGTATAAAGCCTCTACCTTCAACGGCGTGCCGACCATGTTCGAATTCTTGAAAGAATATGAAAAAACTTATCGCGTGAATTGGAAGAAGCTTAAAATCATAGGCTGCGGCGCGGATACCCTGCATAATTCCACTGTGGAAGCATGGGAAAAAAGAACCGGCTCAAAGATTCATGAAGGCTACGGCATGACGGAAACAACAGGTGTCAGCCATAGCAACCCTCATAATAAGACCAAGAAAGGTTCCTTCGGAGTTCCTATACCAGGCATGAAAGCCGCTATTATCGAATATGAAGGCTCGGAATATATTCCGGTCGGTGAAGTGGGGGAATTGATACTCAACGGGCCGAATATCATGCAAGCATACTGGAAGAGAGAAAAAGAATCAAAAGATTCATTAATTGATATCGACGGCGAAAAATGGCTGAGAACGGGAGATATCGTTAGCATGGATGAAGACGGCTATTTCTATTTCTTTGACCGTAAGCGCGACTTGATCAAATTTAAAGGTTACTCAGTATTCGCGCGTCACGTGGAAGAAGTTCTCTACAAGCATCCGCAGATCAAAGCGGCGGGTGTTGTTGGAGTGCCCGATCCTAAAGTGGGTAATATTATTAAAGCTTACGTTGTGCTGGAGAGTGAAGCGCGAGGAAAAATATCTGAAGAGGACGTCATGAATTTCTGTACGGAAAACCTGGCCCATTACAAAGTTCCCAAGATTATCGAATTCCGCGGCGAACTGCCAAAAACTGACGTGGGCAAGGTTTCGCGCAGGGAATTAAGAGAAGAAGGGGAGGCCTGATTGTATGAGCCAAGCTTTTCTGGAAGTAAAGGGGCTAACGAAAAAATTCGGCGGTCTTACAGCGGTTAACGATGCGACATTTTCCATGGAAAGACACCAGATAATAGGTCTTATCGGCCCGAATGGTGCGGGGAAAACAACGCTGTTGCGCCTCATGACCGGAATTTTAAAGCCGGACAGCGGAAGCGTTCGATTTATGGGACAGGAAATGGCCGGGAAAAACACCTGGGATGTTGTCAACAAAGGAATGGTTTCTACATTTCAAAATATGCGGCCATTCCGCAGGTTGCCCATTATTGCCAATGTTATGGTTGCATGTTTGTGTCCGCGCGCTTTGAAAAGAGGCGAGTGGGTCAAAAAAATTGAAGCTAAAGCGATGGATGCCCTCGAATTTGCCGGTATTTCCGATATGGCCAAGGAAAACGCCTCGGTTCTTTCCCAGGGTGACCTTAAGCGCTTGGAAGTGGCGCGCGCCATTGCTACGGAGCCGGAACTTTTATTGCTCGACGAGCCTTTTGGCGGCTTGAGCCCGGCGGAAACAGATCTCATGGCTAAATCGATCAAACGTCTGCATAAGGGTGGACGTTTTGGACGTTTGCACAGTGAAGGCCCGGCCATGATTATTGTTGAGCATAAACTGCACTGGTTGATGATGATCGCGACGCGCATCATCGTTTTGAGTTTCGGAACTATTATTGCCGACGGAACGCCCGATGAAATTATCAAAAACCCGACTGTAATTGAGGCATATCTCGGCCAAGGAGGTAACTAACTTTGCTGCTCGAAGTTTCTAATGTATCGGTTTGGTATGATAAGGCCATGCTTATAAACAACGTGAGCATGGGTGTGGATCAGGGTGAATTGGTCAGCTTGGTTGGCCCAAATGGAGCCGGAAAATCGACACTGCTTCGGACAATTACCGGTTTGGTAGCTTGGGAAAAGGACCTGACCAAGAGATCATCGCATGGCGAAATTAAACTGGAAGGGCAAATAACCTTCGATGGCGAACGTATTGAAAAAGTGCCTGCGCATGAAATTGTCAGAAGGGGTTTAATTCTTGCTCCTGAAAGAAGAAGGCCATTCAAGGAAATGACGGTTATTGATAATCTGATGGTCGGCGCTTATCTGATCCGTGACAAGGCTAACATTGAAGAAAACCTGGAAAAAGTTTATCAGCTGTTCCCGGTGCTCAAAGACAGGTCTCATCAGATTTCCGGTACGCTCTCAGGTGGAGAACAGCAGATGCTGGCAGTAGGCAGAGCTTTGATGTCCAATCCGAAATTGTTGTGCATCGACGAACCTTCAACCGGCCTTGCGCCGATGCTGCGCGCGGAAGTATTTCAAAGAATCAAAGAAATCAGCAGCCTAGGCATTACTGTTCTTCTTGTGGAGCAGGAAGTAACCACCGTTTTCAAAATGGCTACCCGCAATTATGTTCTTTCCGCCGGTAAAATTATTGCTGAAGGCAAGGGAGATAAATTGCTGGAAAACGAATTGCTGCGCAAAACGTATCTAGGCATGTAAAATCTGGCGGACGTCAGTTTAATAAGTTTTAAAAGTGTCATTTCCGTAAAAAAGGAAATGACACTTTTTTTGGTATTTGCGGATATATATTTTTCTTCCAAGAAAGATTTTATAGGTGTATGATTATTTCAAGTTGTTTTTCTAAAATTTAATCATTTATTTATGATGCATGAAAAAGATATCTGAAAATTTCAAAGTAGCAAAAGCAGCCGGGGTCATCGGTACGGCAACAATGGTCAGTCGTATTTTTGGCCTTCTGCGCGATATTGTGATTGCAGCTTTTTTTGGTGCTGGTTGGAGGACAGATGCTTTTTGGGTTGCCTATCGCATTCCTAATATGTTGCGCCGGTTGCTCGGCGAAGGAGCGCTTACTATTTCCTTCGTTCCGGTTTTCACTGAATATCTGCAAAAAAAAACAAAGCAGCAGTCGCTTGAACTCGCGTCCGTAGTTTTTACGCTTCTATCTATTGTTCTGGCAACCATTACCTTGGCGGGCATTATTTTTTCGCCGCTTATTGTAGGTTTGATTGCTCCCGGGTTTATCAACGAACCGGAACAATTCGCTCTGGCGGTTTTTTTGAACCGGCTGATGTTTCCGTATATATTTTTTATTTCGCTTGTTGCCCTTTGTATGGGAATTCTTAATTCCTTCCGCCATTTCAGCGCTCCCGCCTTGTCGCCGGTCATGCTCAATGTCGCCATGATTGCCTCGGCTTTTCTTCTGAAAGATTATTTTGCCGAGCCGATTACGGCGCTGGCGATCGGCGTGTTCATAGGCGGATTTCTCCAGCTCATCATGCAGTGGCCCTTTCTGGTTAAATACGGTGTTAAATTCAGGATAAAATTTGATTTGCGACATCCGGGCCTTAAGCAAATCGGCTATCTGTTTATGCCTGCGATGTTCAGCGCTTCCGTTAATACCCTCAATGTTTTTGTCGGGACAATTCTGGCTTCGCTTCTTCCCTCTGGCAGCCTAACCTATCTTTTTTACGCGGATCGTGTGATGGAGTTGCCTATTGGGGTGTTTGCTATCGCCATGGGGACAGCAACACTGCCGAGTTTTTCGCGGCATGCAACAGATAAAAATACCTCCGAATTAAAAACAAGCTTGTCTTTTTCTTTGCGGCTGATGTTATTTTTGATTATTCCGGCGATGGTCGCTTTAATGACGCTTAATCAGCCGATTATTTCGGTTTTATTCCAACGTGGCGCTTTTGACGCCACCGCTTCGCTTCTTACCGGACAGGCTTTATTTTGCTACGCACTCGGGTTATGGGCCTTTGCGGTAGTGCGCATTTTTCTTTCCGCCTTTTATTCATTGCAGGATTCGAAATGGCCGATGAAAGCGGCGTTTCTTTCTTTCGGCGTAAATATTGTAGCCAGCGTTATTCTTATGTATCCCCTGAAGCATAACGGGCTTGCTTTAGCCAATTCTTTGGCGGTTACCGTAAATGTCTTTGTATTGGCGGCGGCGCTGAAGAAAAAAATAGGAACTTTTTTGGATAAGGAATTTTATTTCGCGATTCTGAAAATGATTATAGCGTCTTTGATTATGCTCGGGGTAATCGTGCTTGTGAGCATTTATCATCCCTGGAACATGGCGGCCGGCTTTAAGGAAAAATTGCTTTATCTAATAGCGGCAATTAGCGTGGGAGGCATGGTGTTTCTGGTGAGCGCTTATTTATTAAAAATTCCGGAAGTAAAAAAAACGATTAATTTAATTAAGCGACGTTTTCGGCCGCTACAGAGCTGATTTGATGGATAAAAT
>DSAV01000036.1 GCA_011046295.1 Deltaproteobacteria bacterium
ATCGTCGTGAACAGGAGTCCTTCAGGTCCTTCCGCTCCTATTACACCTTTGAGGCTCGGTTCTGCACTCCCGGCAATGGTCACGAGAAGGGCGGCGTTGAGGGATTGATAGGGTTTGCCAGGCCGATATCATTTTTTGTTTCATAGAAAAGATCCCGCTCCGGCGTGAGGTTGGCATCCTGCGGCCTTGCCCGCAGTTTTTTTGCACCCTCGCCGACGATTTTATCTTCCGTGCCGGCCAAAGCAATAACCGAAGGCACCAGGGGGCTTTTCACATTGCCTTCAGGCCAGAGAGACTGGTTGATATTCACAATATCGCAGGCGGGTTTTTGACCGGGCTTCCAGCTTGCCCTGGCAACACAGGAATTGGTGGTGCCCAAATCAATGCCGTAGGCGCTCACGGAAATATCGCGCCTCAGGGCATCGACCTGCGCCGTGAAAATTTTTACTTCGTTCATAAGCAGCCTCGCTTTTTGGTAAGTGCCGTTTTTTTATGAGTCTGAAATGACCGCGGCAAAGAAACATGAACGCCGAACAGGAAACGCGGCCAGACAAAAAATCAGTGCACCTGCTTTGTTTCTTGCGGCTCCTTTCTCGCGCATTCAATTATTTCTTTGCATTCCCTCAACGCTTCATTAAATTCTTCATGCAAAGGCGCGTTATTTTCCAGAAGCTTTTCCAGATGATTTGCCGCCCGGACGTCTCTGGGGTTTACTGTTGTCGCGGCAATATAGGCGATTATCGCTTCCCGCAGCCGATTTTGGCCTTCCAGCGCCAGGCCGAGATTTTTATAGGCGTTTGCCCTGTTCTTATCCGCATCCAAAGCCACCCGGCAGTATTTTTCCGCTTCCTGATAACGCCCCAGCATGCACAAGCTGTATCCCATGTTATTGTTGATCCAGTAGAAAAGGTCGTAGGTGCGATGGCAAAACTTTGCCGCTTCCTGATAATAGGTTAAGGCCTGGTCAAACTTACTCAGTTGCTCCATTATCTGCCCCAGGGCATAAAGAGCCCAGACTTTGTCCTGCACGTATGGCGAACGCTCTAATAATTCCTTTAAACAAAAAAGTGCTTCTCCGTAACGTCCCTCTTTTGTATAAGCGCAAGACGGATCATAAAAACCTTCCATCAGGTCATCAGCCCGCTCGGCATATTGCAGAAGCTGTTTTTTCCTGGCGGCAGATATATCAAAAAAACTTTCGGACAATGTTTCCTCATCAGTGCTGATTTTCAAGCAGGCGAATATATCTTCCGCTATTTGATTAATATCCAGAGGCTTCTCCCGGAAGCGGAATATGCCCATTTCCTTCACTATCTCTTTGATTTTAGGAGTGCTGTAAGCGGTCATCAAAACAACAGGTATTGTGGGGTAGTTCCTATTCATATATGCCAGCAGTTCAAACCCATCCATTACGGGCATGCTCAGGCCGGTAATAACCATGTCAATAGGATGTAATTTTAAGACCTTGACGGCTTCCGCGCCATTGAGAGCCGTGCGAATCTGGAAGTATTTGCGATAAACACTCAATCCGTCGGTAAGCGAATCCAAATACGGCTCTTCGTCATCAACAAGTAATACCGTAGCTGTTTTTTCCGTCATAGATCAAGCCCCTTTCTTTTGAAGGAAAAGTAATTTCGGCTCAATAATTCTTATGAAAAAACTTACTATTACGCCTTGCCGTCATAAATTATTCTGCCGCTTTTTTTACTGACGCAGATGTAGTGGTCTGACCCGATTTGGCATCCGCACGGCGGTATGTAAGCAGTCCAGCAAGGTTCATCAGGCGACACACCGTAAAAAACACAGCCCGGCGGAATACCCTCATGCAGCTCAATTCCCCACGGCAAGGTCTTTATCAGGCGCTTGCGGATAGTCTTTTTTGCCCTTTTCCGGGAAATCCAGTTTAACACTTTTTAAATTTTGGTTTTCAGGAAAATAAGTAACCACCTTTTCTTTTTAAGAGAACCCGTAAATCGGTCTATGATTTCAAGAAAGTTGCCTCTGATTTATTTCTTCTTTACGTTGACTTTAAACTTTTTTTTCTGATAAAACAAACTCAAAACGACAATCGTGTGTCGCATTTTTGTTGAGACGCTTTTTTGTTCTGATAAACGCTTAATATTTTGGAGGAATCAGCAATGGCCGGCGAGAAGAAACCTCAGACAAAGCTCGTCCGTGTGGGACAGATTCTCCGGATTTTTATGTCCAAGAAAAAAGTATCCAGCAGCTGGCTGGCCAGGGAATTTCGCACTACACCGCGTACAATTCAGCGTGATTTATTGCTCTTAAAAGAATCCGGGTTCCCCATTCATGAAATTCAAAAAGGCTTATATGAACTGAACAAGGACCTGGTAAAAAATCTGGAAGTTTTTGATGATACGGAACTGGCTCTTGTTGTGGCATTGAGAAATATCGTGGGACAGCTGGGACAGCCTTTTCAAAAAGCGGCAGACGGGGTGCTTGAACGTCTTTATCAAAACGTTACTTCCATGCCTGTTTTCGTAAAGATTGATGAAGCCATTCCTCTGGACAGTTCTTTTTTAAACCGCATGATAAAAGCCATCCGTGAAAAAAGACAGGTAACCTTTCATTATTCCGGCCTCAGGTCAGCTCATCTTGTCGGACTGGAGCCGTACCGCGTGGTTTATTTTGAAGGCTTCTGGTATCTAATAGGAAATGAACCGTCCACCGGTATCCTCAAACGCTACGCTCTGGACAAGATAAAGGATTTCCGGCTGTCAAAAGAAGGTTTTAAATCAATTCCCCATGATCTGGATGACACACTAAAAAAAAGCGCCAATATCTGGTTTGCCGGGGAAATGAACCTGGAAATAACTGCGCGGATAGATAAGGAAGTCAGTCATTACTTCAAAAGGCGCAAAATGTTCCCGACCCAGGAAATTATAGAAGAAAAACCGGATGGCTCGATTGTTGTCAGTTTCCGCGTGGGACACTACGAGGCCATACGCGATATTCTCAAATCATGGATTCCGAATATTGTAATTCTTTCGCCGGAAAGTGTCCGGGAGAGCCTTCTTGCCGACGCGAAAGAGTGGATAAAAAAACAAAGCACCAAACATTGCTAATCGAAGGTATCAACGCTCCCGCGCCATTTCTGAGCAGTTTTTCTTTGGGGCGAGTATCCTCAGGCCATGAACGAATTCCGGATGTTTTGTCCGGCCTAATCATGCCTGACTTTGCTTCCATGTTTTTCATTTTCCAGCGCCAGTTTAAGCAGAAACACAACATCCTCTTTCAACATGGTTCTGGCCCAGTCTTTTTGTCTGTCCGTCAGTAATTCTCCCAAGCCACGCAGAAGATTTCGTTCCGGGATTTTTTCAATTTGAGTAATGCATTTCTTTAATACTTCCGGATAAGAAATACCCGCTCTTTTTTCCAAAATATCCTTGTTGATCGGCCATTGGTTTTTCAAAAAAAACCAGACGTCATAGATATCCCTGCTTGTTTTGCCGATTCTCTCATGCATAGCCATGAGCTTATGCGCGAACATATCCTCGCGAATCATGACTTGCATGGCCACACCCAGATAAGTCTTTAATTCATAACGCGAACCAAAAGCGCGCCGATTTACTTCAATCTTGATGTTGGCCGATTTATCATCATAAGAAAGAAGAACCAGCAAACTGAATCTCTTTCTGCGGGATTCTTTGATTGCTCCATGCTGTCGGGCAGTCTTTTCGATGAATTCAAAAACACGTTCGGATTCGGCTTCGTCAAGCAAATCAAAATCCAAATCCACGGAAAAACGGTCAAGGCCATGGAACATAAAAGCCGCCGTGCCGCCTTTAAATCCCAGAAGCGGCGCAATGGCCGTCTGAGTATAAATATCCTTGAGAATCTGAAATAAAATATTCTTGTGTATAGTAAAATCAATAGTCATAAATTTTGTTACCCTGATTTATAATCATCGTATGATGCACGCACTTTTTTGGTCATTCTTTTGTTTCCATATAAGGGCAGGATTTGAAAAACCATTTCCCAATCCAAAACGCCAAGATGGTCAAAGTGATAGTCTTTATTGATATAGAGTGTGTCTAAGAAGGCGCGCTCTTTTGTCGCGATGGCAATTCCATCCTGATTCAACACTCCTGCCGGTTCAGTCAGAACTGTATTCTTGATTTTTCGATAAACATACTTCTGGCCATCAATGATAATTTCCCTCGTCAAATAGGAAGCAACGAAAATCTGACTGTAATATTGGAAAATCAAACCGGCACGCGCCAGCACTGTTTCAAAACTGACATAAGCAGGTGTGTATATGCGGCTGGCCAGCTCAACTTTATCATAGTCTTTATCCTTGGCATAAATGCCCCGGCGAATCCGATACAAATCGCCCGTGCTGACATAGTAATTAATTCCGGCAACCGCTGAAATCCTGTCTGTCATGCCCCACAGCAAAGAAATATCCTTGAACGTGAAAACCGTTTTTTTTGATTTTAATATGGCAGATATAGGTTTCTTCATCGTAATATGAACCAAAGGTTATAAATATTATAATCTATAGTG
>DSAV01000148.1 GCA_011046295.1 Deltaproteobacteria bacterium
GAAAAGTAATATTTTACGGCCCGCACATGGATGATTTTACTGAAGAAAAGAAGCTTTTAGAATCCGTGGGCTGCGGCGTTACGGTTAAAAACGCTAAAGATTTACACAGAAAAATCTTGCAGGCGCTGAAAGACCCGGCCGCTACTAAAGAAAGAGGCGCTCGGGGCAAGAAAATTGTTGGCGGCAATAAGGGAGCGGCGGCAAGATACGCCGCGATGATTAACAGTTATTTAAGATAAAGGCGAAGCGCGGAGTCCCGCAGCGAAGCCCCGCGCGTGCAGGGCATGCGGGATAGAATATTAAAGTTTTAATTTCTATGGGAGTTTTTTATGCTGAAAAAATATGAAATATTAAGCGAACAGGTCAATCCAACAAAAACGTTGCTGGCCCGCGCGGTAATCAGCCGTTATTTGAAGAGAACCAGCCTTACCCATTATTCGGAACTTTCCCGCCTTATCGGCTGTAAAGCTTTCGTCAAACATGAAAACCACAACCCTACCGGCTCGTTTAAAATCCGGGGAGCCCTGAACTTCTTTCACCACATGTCGCGGGAAGAAGTGGACGCGGGCATTCTGGTGGCCACCCGTGGCAACCACGGTTTGGCGATGGCCTGGGCGGGCCAGTGGTTTAACGTGCCCTGCACGGTAGTCGTGCCGGAAAACAACAACCCGGAAATTAACCGCATCATTGAAAGCTACGGCGCGGAAGTAATTGTGCATGGGGAAGACTTTTACGACGCGCAGTCCTATTGCGAAGAACTGGTGGACAGCGCCGGTTATTATTACGTGCAGCAGGGCAACGAGCCGGAAATACTAAACGGCTTGGCTACTATGAGCCTGGAAATCTTGGAGGATTTGCCTGATGCAGAAGTCATCATTTGCCCCATCGGCGGCGGCGCAGGCTGCGCGTCGCTGGTAAAAACAGCGCGCGCGTTCAATCCCTCTATTGAAATTATCGGCGTGGAGCCGCAAAACGCGCCTTCCTTTTACAATTCATGGAAGAAAGGGGACATTGTTATTCTTGATGACGCCAACACCGTGGCCGACGGCCTGGCCGCCCGCAGCGTTTTTCAGCTGCCCTATGTGATCCTGAAAGACAGCATCACTGATGTCGTACTGCTTACCGAAGAGGAAATACTCGAAGGGATACGACTGGCGCTTTTCACCACGCATAACATGGCTGAAGCAGCGGGCGCTGTTTCTCTGATTGCCGCCTGCAAAATAAAGGAACGGCTGGCGGGGAAAAAAGTGGTGATGATTATGTCCGGCGGCAATCTGGATATGGAAACCCTTAAAGTGGCGCTTGGCGGATGAGCTACGGCACGAGTTATTGACGTACGTTTTTGTACAAATCAACTTTTCAAGCCCTCTTGATATATTCTTTTGAATATTATAACGTCCCTTCGTAATTTTGGAGATATCTAAAGGAGTTTCATCCTATGGCCCAACCTGCGTCACCCGCCTCGGGGGATTTTATTCGCGACATTATCGACAATGATTTGCGCGCCGGCAGAAGCGAAGGGCGCGTCGCTACCCGCTTTCCGCCGGAACCAAACGGCTACATTCACATCGGCCATGCCAAATCGGTATGCCTGAATTTCGGCCTGGCCCTGCAATACTCAGGAACCTGCAATCTGAGAATGGATGATACCGATCCCGTCGGCGAATCCATGGAATATGTTGAATCCATCATCAAAGATATCCGCTGGCTGGGTTTCGACTGGCAGGACCGCCTGTTTTACGCCTCCGATTATTTTGAAAAGCTCTACCAGTTCGCCGTGGAATTAATTAAAAAAGGCGACGCGTACGTGTGCTCTCTGAACGCAGACGAAATTCGTGAATACCGCGGCACATTTACCCAACCGGGAAAAGACAGTCCCTACCGCAACCGCTTGGTGGAAGAAAATCTCGATTTGTTCGCCCGGATGCGCGCCGGTGAATTTCCGGACGGGGCGCATACCCTGCGCGCCAAAATCGACATGGCCGCGCCCAACATCGTTATGCGCGATCCCATTTTATACCGCATCAAACGCGAACCTCACTACCGGACGGACAATAAGTGGGTTATTTACCCCATGTATGATTTCGCCCATTGCCTCTCCGACGCGCTGGAGGGCATCACGCACTCCATCTGCACGCTGGAATTTGAAAATAACCGCCCTCTCTACGACTGGCTTGTCGAGCGGTTAATTGAAAAAAACCGCCCCCGGCAAATTGAATTCGCGCGGCTCAATTTAAGCTATACGGTGCTGAGCAAACGCCGCCTCATTGAGCTTGTCCAGAAAAAATACGTGAAAGGATGGGATGACCCCCGCATGCCCACCGTAAGCGGCATGCGGCGCCGCGGCTACACGCCCGAGGCCATCCGGCAATTCTGCGCGGCCATCGGCGTGGCCAAAAACGACAACCTGATTGACGTGGCGCTTCTGGAGCACTGCGCGCGCGAAGATTTGAATGAACGCGCGCCGCGTGCGATGTGTGTTTTGCGCCCGCTTAAAGTTATTATCGACAATTATCCGGAAGGAAAAACGCAACAATTAAATTGCGCCAACCATCCGAAACGACCGGAAATGGGGACACGCCAAGTGCCTTTCTCGCGCGAAATATACATTGAGCGCGAAGATTTCATGGAAGATCCGCCAAAAAAATATAACCGTCTCGCCCCCGGCCGGGAAGCGCGCCTGCGCAACTCGTATGTCATTAAATTTGAAAAAATGGTTAAGGATGAAAAAAGCGGCGAGATAATTGAGCTCCACTGCAGTTACGCGCCGGAAACTCTTGACGGCCCGCCCGCTGATGGGCGCAAGGTGCCCGGCGTGATTCACTGGGTTTCGGCCGGGCATGCCGTGCCTGTGGAAGTCAGGCTCTACGACCGCCTTTTCACTGTTTCCGATCCGGGAGCCGAAGAGGAATTTTTAAAGTTTTTAAATCCGTCTTCCCTGGAAATTCTGCAAAATTGCATGGCGGAAAAAAGTATTGCTGACGCCCGGCCGCTGCAAAGTTACCAGTTTGAACGGCAGGGTTATTTTTGCGCCGATGAAAAGGACACAAAACCCGGCAAACCGGTTTTCAACCGTATCGTACAGCTTCGCGATTTTTGGACAAAAATATCTGAAAAGATTAGCAAAAATATCTGACGATCAATTTTTTGTCACTTCCCATACAAAAGCTCTCTTTGTCATCGCGAGTTTCGCCTTAGCGGGACGAAGCGATCTCTGAGATTGCTTCAGCCGCCTTTGGCGTTTCGCAATGACGCAGTGGCGCCGTTCAACGCTAAAATAAAATCTAGTGCGGTAAATAAAAATTCAGCTGGCAAGAGGTGGCTTCACACAACAGCCAAAAGTAAAATAACAAATCGTTTTTTGGCGCGTCGTATGAAATTTTCAAGATTTAAAAAAATGGCTGGGGAATAAGGATTCGAACCTTAATAAACGGAGTCAGAGTCCGTTGTCCTACCATTGAACGATTCCCCAGCATGTAATTCGCGAAAAGGCCTGCGCCCCTGTTTTTGAGGGCGGGGTCTTTATAATGCTATTGAATTCGTATGTCAATAGATTTTCAGCGCTTATCACGCAGACGCGTTTTTTTCAAAGCAAGATAAAAGCGTCACTCAACTTGCTTATAATAACCTTGCCATTTCTCATCAATTTGCTTTTGAATATCGGCGATTTGCTCGTCGGATAAAATACGGAATCGTGACTGCGCGCGGAAATATTCGCGCACCGGCACGAGCTTGCGTTTTTCCATCAGTTTTTCCGAGGCGGCAGTCAAACGGATTCGTCCTTCGACAATTTCATAAAGATCATAATAGCCGCTTTCCACAGCCAGGCGGCCGATTTTGATGCCGTAGCGCGTATCGTAGCCCCAGCCCGGCGGACAGGGAATATGGATATGAAAATATTTAGTACCGGGCAAATGCAGGCAATTTTTGATTTTATCATAGAGATCCAGCGGATAAGCAGCCGAGCAGGCGGCCACATAGCTTAAATTATGGGCGGCCATGATGGCCGGAACGTCTTTTTTCTGCTGGAGTTTTCCTTTAAACGGCGTATTCGCGGTAAGCGCGCCGATGGGCGTGGTGCCGGAGCGCTGCGCGCCGGTGTTCATGTAGCCTTCGTTGTCATAACAAAAATAAATAAAATTATCACCGCGCTCCGCGGCGCCGGATAAAGCCTGCAGGCCGATATCGGCCGTTCCTCCGTCCCCCGCCCAGGCGGCAACCGTAATGTGCTCTTTGCTCTGCGTTTTAAGGCTGGCGATTATTCCGGTAGCGGCGGCGGCGGTTGAAGCAAAGGTCACGTTCAAACACGGCAATTTTGTCGAGGCTACCGGAAAAAGCCCCTGCAGTACGGTAAGGCAACTAGGCGGCACAATCAAAATCGTGTCTTTGCCCAACGCTTTGAGTCCCACGCGATAAGCGATAGCCAGGCCGCAGCCGGAACAAGCTCTGGTGCCGGGATGAACAAATTCTTCGATGGGTAAATTC
>DSAV01000218.1 GCA_011046295.1 Deltaproteobacteria bacterium
ATAATATCATGTCCTGCTTGCGGATGAGTTTTAATAAGTTCAAATTCCAGTTTTGACAATTTTCGGGGCATGCTTAAAATTTCCGCGGGAATTGATATTTTTCCCAGGTCGTGAATGGACGCGGCCATGCGAATTCCGTCAATTTGATCACTGGGAAGATTCATTTGCGCGGCAATGGAACGGGCAAGGTCAGACACTCTTCGCTGATGGCCTGAGGTATAAGGATCTCTTGTTTCCACCGCGGCGGACATGGCCTGAATTATCGCTCCCAAAGCCTTTCTTAATCGGGAAAGAAGGGCATCGCGTTCATCCTGCGCTTTTTTGCTGTCGGTGATATCGCGCGCTATGCCTCGAAAACCGACAGGTTTTTTATTCTTATCTAGCAAGAGGCCTGCCTGGGATTCAAAATACTTTATTTCACCATTTTTCGTGAAAATCTCGTTAACGAAAAGCCGGGGTTTGCCCGTTTTATATATTTCTCCGAAAATATTAAACGAATATTCAGCGCTCTCGGGACTCATATAATCTTTGAAGTTCATACCCTGAAGCTCTTCAGGGGCGCGGCCGGTAATCGATAATAATGCCTGATTGAAAAAAGTTATATTCCCCTTGAGGTCAAGCTCGTAATACATGTCATTCATGTCCTCAAGAATGCCGCGATATTTTTCTTCGCTGTGCCGCAATTCATCTTCCGCGCGCCGGCGGTCCGTGATATCGCGGGCAATTGCGACAAGGCCTGTAACTTTCCCGTCACGCACAATTGGTGAATCGCTGATCTCGCCAATCTTTATGGTGCCGTCTTTGGCGACAAATTCGTAAACTGCTCCTGAAATAATTTCTCCCTTTAAAACCAGCATGGCATCGGCGACAGCTCGTTCAAATGATTCCGGTGTAAAAATAACTTTCAGGTCCATGACCGAACGGCCGAGAAAATCTTTTACACTATAACCCAATAATTTTTCCGCGCTGGGAGACATGCTTAAAATATTCAAATTCGCGTCTATTATATAAATAACATCAGAGACATTCTCGAAACTCAGCCGGTATCTTTCTTCCAATATCTTCAATTGCTGATTGGCAATTTCCAGATCCGACATCTTTTTTTCCAGCTTACTGAAAAGTATTTCATTGTGCGTCCTGAAAAAATCCATTTCCTCGCCTAAAGGTTTTGGCTGCGCTGATTTACCGGCATACTTATCGGAAAGGAATTCCGACAGCATACTTATCAAAGCTTCCGGCTCCAGGGGTTTGACAAGAAAGCGGTCCGCGCCGAGACTCAAAGCGAATTTTTCATCTTTCGATTCGGTATAAGTCGCGGTGTAAAAGATAAACGGAATGCCCTTTAGCAGCTCATCCGATTTCCACTGCCGGCATAAAGTATAGCCGTCCATAACCGGCATTAAAATATCAGAAATAATCGCGTCAGGCGCTCTCTCTTTTGCCTTGGTGAGCGCCACCTGCCCGTTTTCCGCTGTAATTACTTTCATGCCCTCTGATTCCAATAAGCTTTTGAGTATATAGAGGTTAGCGCTGTTATCATCGACAATCAGAACTGTTTTTTTCATTTTAGCCTCTAACTGATTTTCACAGAGAAAGCTTTTTCCACCTGCGTAGGAAAAGTGTCCGGATCGATCGGTTTTTCAATATAGCCGCTGCACCCGGCCTCCAGGGCTTTTTCTCTGTCGCCCGGCATCGCGTATGATGTCACGGCAACAATTGGTGTTTTTGCCAGAATGTTATTCTGTCTTAGCGTCCGCGCCACAGCGTAGCCATCCATTGTGGGAAGCTGAATATCCAGAAGAATTAAATCAGGGTTAATTGACGCGGCCTTCTCAATTCCTTCTTTACCGTCTGTTGCCTCGAAAACATCATAGCCGCAATCTTCCAGAAGATATCTCATAAGATAAAGGTTTTGCTGATTATCTTCTATTACCAGAATTTTTTTCTTCATGTTATACACCTTTTTTCGGCAATGAAAAACTAAATGTGCTGCCTTTACTCCAAACGCTTTCCACCCAGATTTTCCCGCCCATAAGTTCGGCGAGTCTTTTGGATATGGAAAGGCCGAGTCCCGTCCCTTCATACTTGCGGCTTAATCCGGAATCTATTTGGCGGAAGTTTTCAAAAATAGTTTCCATGTCTTCCTTTTTTATGCCGATTCCCGTGTCCAGCACGCGGATGATTATATTATCTCCATCTATTTCGGCAACGGTTTCCACAAAACCTTTTTCCGTAAATTTGATGGCGTTGCTGAGCAAATTCAGCAAAATCTGTTCCACGCGCCGGTTATCACCTCTGGCTGAATTGATGTCTGGAGAAATCTTATGCTTCAGTTCAATTCCTTTACTTTCCGCCAGAGGCCTCACGCTTTGCAGGGCTTTTTCGATTATCTGCGGCAGATTAATTTCTTCGCTAACGAGCTGTAACTGCCCCGCTTCAATTTTAGAAATATCCAGGACATCATTAATCAACGCAAGGAGATGCTGTGAGCTGTTTTTCACCATGTTTAACTGCTTTTTTTGTTCGTCATTCAAAGGCCCGACGCGTTCGCGCAGAATAATACCCGTAAAACCGATTATGGAATTAAGGGGCGTGCGCAATTCATGAGACATGGTGGCCAAAAACGCTGATTTCAGGCGGTCCGCCTCTTGGGCTTTCTCCATAGCTTGGGCCAGTTGCGCCGTGCGCTCGACAATACGCTGATCCATTTCCCGGTTAATCAGTTTCAGCTCTTTGGTGCGCGCGTCAACCTGACGCTTTAAAATTAAGCTTCCCGCCAAACTCATCAGCAAAATTAAGCCGACGATAAGGCCGAAGGTTTTCAGCCACGCGGGAAATTTGAAACCGATTTCTTCTGAAGTCCATCTTTTCATCGAGCTGTAATAAATGGATCCGGGATTATTTTTAAGATTACTCAAGTATTTATCAATAGCATTCAACAAATCTTTATTGGAACCTTTCTTTGCCGCAAAAAAGAGGGCGGCCGGCTCAAAAACAACGGCAGTATCTTCCAGTCCTAAATTTTTAGCGTGCGCTAAACCATAAAAGCGGTTGGTAATGGCGGCGTCTGCTTCTCCCTTGACTACCGCTTCAAACACAGCTTCATAGCTTGGCACGGGAACAATAGTTATATCTAGATCAAAACCATAAGAAAACTGATTGAAGGTGCTCTGCTGCACCGAACCTTCCAGCACGGCAATTCGCTTTTTATCCAAATCAAGAATGGATTGTATTTTACTTCCTTTGCTCGCATACACCTGAGACCATGAAGACAAGGCGGTAATTTTATGAAATGAAAATTTCCTTTCCCGTTCCACCGTAGAAGCTACGTCCGGCATCAAGTCAATTTTTCCTGTTTCCAGACGATCCAACCCTTCTGCCCATGTGCCTTTCACGTATTGCAGCTGCCAGCCTTCTTTCTCAGCAATATACTCAATGATATCAATAAAAATACCGGAGGGCTTGCCGGATTTGGAAGTGAAAACTTTTGGTTCATTTTCATAAACACCAATTTTCACAATGCGGTTATCCGCCAGGGCAGAGCCGGCAAAAACAAAAATGTACAATAAATACAAGAATATACCACCAGAATAAGCCAAATTTCCGGCTTTTTTTGGTGCGCAGAATATCTTTTGATATGGCCAATTTTTCTTCATAGCTAGTAATTTATTGTAACATGAAAACCTATGAGTTGTCTTTTAAATTTCCATTCATGATCAGCCTTGGAAAAATCAATCCGGTAATAAGGCCCCAGCGAAAAGTAGCGGTTGATGTCTTTGGTAACGGCAAATTTTATTCTATGTAGGGTAACATCCTTATCGTGGTGTTCATAATACATCTCCCAGCAGACAGACGGACGAAGAAATACTTCCGGGCAGGACACAACCAGCGTGTTTTTTATCCTGTAATCATGCCAATCCGTGTTTATTCTGTATTCATAACGTATTTGATTCGATACTTTAAAAAGAGAAATGTTGGTGGATGTATTCATATTTATGCTGGGCCTCTGCTCCAGATACCAGCTGCCATGGTCGTTTTTTGAATAACCTTGCTGATAAAAAATCAGAAAGGAGAGCCATTTCAAAGGCGTCTGATACTGCAGGCCGGTGCCCCATTCCGTATAGTTAAAATTCTCCACGTCTTCATTTAGCTGGATGAACACATAGGATACCGACTTAAGCTTATCACTGATTTTATAATTAAAATTTAGATCTGTCCGCAGGGATGTGTCGTAATCAGCGCAGAAGCCTTCGGCAGAAAAAAACAAGGCAATCAATAAAGAAAGTGTTTTAAAAACAGATAGCGAAAGCCGCTTTTTGCGTTTCATAGAAACCCGTTACTGTAGGCTGAATTCACGCTGCTTTAATTATGATTTTAGGCATAATACCAAAAAACGGGGTACTATTTTAGCAAAATATCATGGATAATTTTTCTTTTGCGCCCTTTGTTTGCGCCCCGATGCACTCTGACTAACTCTTTCAAAT
>DSAV01000115.1 GCA_011046295.1 Deltaproteobacteria bacterium
AAAACCTCCGTTTCCGATTCTCTTCTCGGTAACATCGGTTTTTGAGGCAACGAACCTCTTTTATCAACCCCTTCGGTAACATTTTATTTGAGGCAATTCGTTTCTGTTTTGTTTATCCATCTGAGGCAACTTTGAATTACGTGGTTTTTGATAGATATTTTTTTGCCGCGCTTTCGTGTATTTCCGCCGCGAAGTAGCGCATGTCAGCGGCGGTTGGCTTTGCGCCCAGTACGGGACAAAACGGCTGAAAAAAGGCGAATTTCCCGGGAAAAAGCGCTGTCAAGAGCAGCTTTGCCCAAAAAACTAAAAAAGATTAAAGCACTACATATTGTGGTTTAATGCTTTTCAAACCACATTTTGTGGTATTTTTGCTTTACAAAGGCATTTTCTTTTGTTAAGATTTTAAAAATTTTTGCTTATATGCCCAAGATTGTTCCATGAATTTGAAAAAGCTGGAAATAACAGGTTTTAAGTCGTTTCGCGACAAGTCCGTTTTGGATTTCTCCGGCGGTATCACCGCGATTGTCGGCCCCAACGGCTGCGGCAAGTCCAATGTTGTTGACGCCATCCGCTGGGTCATGGGCGAGCAGCGCGTAAAAATACTGCGCGGTAAAAAAATGGATGATGTCATCTTCAACGGCAGCCAGGACACGGAAGGTGTCGGGCTGGCCGAAGTGACCATGACTCTTATCGCCAACGGTCATAATTTTCCGGGAGCTTATTCCGGAATGAATGAAATCTCCATTACCAGAAAAGTTATCCGTGAAGGCGAAAGCGAATACTACATCAACCGCGTGCCGTGCCGCCTTCTGGACGTCAGGGAATTTTTCATGGGCACGGGCGTCGGCGCCCGCACTTATTCTCTTGTCGAGCAGGGAAACGTGATGAGCCTTGTCGAGGCCAAGCCCGAAGACAGAAGGCTCTTCATCGAAGACGCCGCGGGAGTCTCCAAGTATAAAAGCCGCAAGGACGCCGCCGTGCGCAAAATGGAAGCCACCAAGCAAAACATTCTCCGTCTCAATGATATTATCAAAGAAGTAAAATCGCAGCTCAATGCCATTACCCGCCAGGCCAAAAGAGCGGAACAGTACAAAGAAATAAAAACACGCTTCAAGGAAACAGAACTGGCGCTGGCCATGCAGAATTACGGCGAACTCTTTGAAAAAGGTTCCTCCCTTCAGGCTGAGCGCGATGTGTTACAGCAGCAGGAAGCTTCCCTGCGCGCCAATATAGAAGCCAAAGAATCACAGCTGGAAGAAATAAAAACAAAAATTCTGGAACAGGAGGAATTGATTGGGGCCAGGCAGCGTGCTTTTTATGAAGCAAAAAACGCATTAAGCATCAAAGAAAAGAATATCGAATTTGCTGGCCACCAGATAGCCGACTGCGATGAGCGCAAGCGGAAAAACATCGCGGAAATTCAGAGCCTGAACGACAGAAAAGAGCAGCTGAGCGGGGAAATCAGCGATACACGCCGAAGAGCGGCGGAAGCTGAACAAAAAATCGCCGCGCTAAAAACAGATTTAAATGAAGGACTGCAAAAAGCCGGAGAGCTTAGCGAAGCGGACAAAGAAACAAACAGCCGGCTTGAAGAAAATAAAATCGAGTACATTGATATCGTAACGGAAAAAGCCAAGCTCAAAAATATGATTTCCAGCCTCGCCAAAAGCATCGAGGATCTGAAAAAACGCGAGGAACGGGAAACACGCGAAATCGAAGAGGACAAAAGGAAGCTTGCCGATTTAACCGCGGCTCTCAGCTCGGTTAATGACGCCCTTACGGCAAGCGTCCGGGAACTGAATTCCCTGCGGGAAAAACTAGAAGAATTTTCCGGAGAACTTGAAAGAACCAAAACCGAGTTACAGCTGTGCGAAGAAAGTTATTTACAGACAAAAGAAGAAATTGGCGTTAAAACGTCCCGGCTTAATTCCCTTAAGGAATTTCAGGAATCTTTCAAATGGGAAAGCGAAGGCGTCCGGGAAGTAATTGAAAAACCGGAAAAGCATGACAAGTTTTACGGCGTGGTCGCTGATCATATCAGCGTTCCCCGCGAATATGAAATGGCCGTGGAAGCTGTTTTGGGAGAGAAACTGCATTATGTGGTCGTAAAAAGTCCGGAAGACGGCGTGTGGGCTATCGACTATCTGAAAAATTATCATCTCGGGCGTGGCAGTTTCATGCCGCAGGAAGCCAGAAATCTTAATGGGAAGGCCGGAAATCAATATCCCGGCAAGGCCGACCCACTGATGCAAAAAATCGAGGTAAAAGAAGACTTCCGACAAGTTGCCGAATGCCTTTTAGGCGATGTTTTTTTGATTCCATCCATGGAAAGCGGTATATCTCTGTGGAAGCAAAATGGTTTTAGGGGCACATTTGTCACACGCGAAGGAGATTTAATAACCGCACACGGCGTCTTGAGCGGCGGAAGCAACCAGGCCATGGAAAAGGGACTTTTGGCGACCAAAAGAGAAATAACAGAGCTTGACGCGGACGTCGCGTCGCTGAGCGCGCGCCTGGAAGATCAGCTCAAACAAAAAAGTGATTTATCTGCCGCGCTCACGCGCTGGGAAGAGGAAGTAGCCCAGATTAAAACATCCATTCATTCTCTGGAGATAGAAATCAACAGCAGAAAAAAGGACAGCGAGCGCTTTACTGACGCGTTCGAAGCAACAAAGCAAAGACTGGCCGCCCTGGAATTTAACTGCCGTACTATTAAAGAAGAGGCGGCTGAGGCAATAGAAAAAACCAGCCAGATAAGCGCGGAAATCGCAGCCAAGGAAGACGAGGAAAAAAAGATAAACGCGATTATTTCCGAATTGAACATAAGGCGCGAACAATCGCGAACGGCAATTGACGATCAGGAGCGCAGTTTAACCGGCAAAAAAATCGAACTGGCAGCCTTGGAGGAAAAAAAGGACGCTGATTCACAGACAATATCAAGGTTAGAAAAAGACATCGCCGCCATTGAAAATGAAATAAAATCTAAAGAGGAAGGTATTGTTTCCTGCGAACAGCAGATAGCGGAATTGGCCGCGGGTATCGAAGCGGAGCAGGCCAACCTTAAAGAGCTGTATGGCAATCTCGAAGCGCAGGAGACGGAGCTTAACGAAATGAAAGCCGGGCAAAGCGCGCAAGACGAGCAGTTGAAATCAAGGGAAAACGATATAAAGGAAACAAAAAAAACCCTGGACGAGTTGCGTCAGAAAATAAACGAAAAGGAAATTCTCTGCCGCGAAGCGGCGCTAAACGCTGAAAACCTGACCAGGGCAATCAGAGACAAGTACGATGTCGATTGGGAAAACATGCTTTCGTCATTCACCAAAATTGATGAAGAAGAAATTAATGAACTCACACTGCGGCTGGAAAAGGACCGGCAGGCGGTGAGCAATTTCGGCGAAGTGAATTTGTTGGCCATAAACGAGTACGAAGAGCTGGACACGCGCTATCAGTTTTTATCCGAACAGGTTGCTGATTTGAACGCCTCGCTCAATACCCTGCAAAGAACAATCACGCGAATCAACAAAATTTCCCGCACAAGGTTTGCCGAAACTTTCGCGGCAATCAACTCCTGCTTCAAGGAAGTCTTCGCCCATATCTTCCCGGGAGGACGCGGCCAGCTGCTTCTGACCGACGAAAACGATTTGCTGGAAACCGGCGTGGATATTGACATACAGATTCCCGGAAAGAAAGCCCAAAGTGTCAGCCTCCTTTCCGGCGGCGAAAAGTCTTTGGCGGCCGTAGCCCTTATTTTCGCCATTTTAATGTACCGTCCTTCTCCTTTTTTGGTTTTGGATGAAGTGGACGCCGCGCTTGATGACGCCAATACCAACCTCTTTAATAATCTGATTAAGGATGTCGCCCAGAAATCCCAGGTGGTCATGATTACACACAACAAAACTACCATGGAAGTCGCTGATACTTTGTTCGGCGTTACCATGCATAAAAACGGCATTTCCTCCCTGGTCTCGGTAAGCCTAAATTAATCCCTTCTTTACTTCCTCAGCTAAAATAGTTATTAATTAATGAGAGGGCTTTGACCTAATTATGCAAAGGCACAAACAAAGATTAGGAATTTTATGGTAATGGGAAAAAACAGTTTTGTCACAAAACTAAAAAGCGGTCTGACAAAAACACGCGACGCGCTGGCGAAAAACCTTGACACCATCCTTTTCGGGCAAAGAACTCTGGATTCAGATCTTTTTGAACAGCTGGAGGAATTATTAATCAGCGCTGATCTGGGACCTCAGTTCGCGCTTGAATTAATTGACGATGTAAAAGAAAAAATCAAGCGTCGGGAACTGGGTGACGCCGCGCAAATCAAAAAAGTGCTTCGCGAACACATGTATTCTCTCTTATCCGGCGCTCATGGAAGTTTCAGTATCGTGCCGGGAGAACCATTCATTATTATGGTAGTGGGCGTCAACGGCAGCGGCAAAACCACGACGATAGGCAAGCTGGCGCATTTGCT
>DSAV01000134.1 GCA_011046295.1 Deltaproteobacteria bacterium
AGATCACCCGGCTTCGGTAACATCTTTTATGAGGCAACGTTTCCTTAAAATGCTATTCCTTCGGTAACATTTATTTATGAGGCAACAGGACAATTATAGAATTTTAAGCTTTAATGGCTTATATTAAAAATTGTTGACAATGCTTTGCTGAAATGCGATTTTCAGCAAAGTAATATCATATAGCGCAGAGAGAAGAGATGCGAGAAAATTTTTTTAAAAATGCTTTATTGAATCCCGATGTTTTTTCGGTAACCTGGGAGCTGGTGCCCGGCCGGGGCGCAAAAGAAACCGCGCAGGAAAAAATCCCTGACCTGGTCAGACAGGCGGCGGAAGGCGGTAAAATTCACGCCCTGAGCTTAACGGACAATCCGGGAGGAACCCCGGCTATGTCCGCCGATTTCATCGGCAGTGAAATTGTAAAATTCGGCATCGAGCCTCTCGTGCACTTTGCCTCTAAAGATAAAAACCGCGGCGCTATTGAAAGCCAGCTTTACGCCTTGGATCGCGCGGGCGTCAGAAATCTTCTGGTAATGAGCGGAGATTATCCTGTCTTTGGGTTTCAGGGCAGGCCGGCTCCTGTTTTTGATCTTGATCCCATCCATATATTGCAACTTATATCGGAAATGAATAAAGGGCTGGAATATCCGGGCATCAAAGGCACTATACGTCATCAGGCAAGCGATTTTTTCGCGGGAGCAGTCGTTTCACCTTTTAAGGCGACAGAAGCGGAACAGATAGCCCAGTATTACAAGCTGAAAAAGAAGATTGACGCCGGCGCTCAGTTTATCGTTACACAACTGGGATATGACGCCCGAAAATTTCATGAAGTCATCCAGTTTATAAAACAATGCGGTTTTAATCTTCCGCTAGTTGGAAATATTTATATCCTCTCTTACGGCGCGGCTAAAATGATGAACAGCAACGAACTGCCCGGCTCTGTAGTCACAGACAAACTTCTTGCCGAAATCGACCAAGAGCGCAAGGAACCGGATAAAGGAGAAAAAGCCAGGATACTGCGCGCCGCCAGGATGTTCGCTATTGCCAAAGGACTTGGTTATAACGGCGTTCATATCGGCGGGCATAATATTAAATATGAACAGGTAGAAGATATTATCAGGCAGGGAGAAGCGCTTGTTCCTCAATGGACGGACCTGCTCAAATATTTCCACTACCCCATGGAAAACGGGTTTTATTATTTTGAATATGACAAAAAGAGCGGTCTGAATCAGGAAAAGGAAACAAACCGCCAAAACGCGCCTCCTGATGCGAAGATTGGTTTTTCTTACGGCATCTCCATGTTTTTCCATAAACTGATGTTCGAGCCGGGTAAAAATCTCTACGGCTTGATGAAAGCAATAAGCCGTAAAATTGCCGGTTCAAAGCTGGAAAACATATTTCATAAACTGGAACACTTGACCAAAGTGTTAATTTTTGACTGCAAAGACTGCGGCGATTGCGCGCTGATTGATATCGCCTATCTTTGCCCGATGTCGCAATGCCCAAAAAATCAGCGCAACGGCGCCTGCGGCGGAAGTTATCAGGGCTGGTGCGAAGTATATCCGTTTAAAAAACAGTGTATCTATGTCCGGGCTTACTTTAGATTAAAAAAACGCGGACAGGAAGCGCAACTAGAGAAAAATATTGTTCCGCCGTGCAATTGGGATCTTAATCAGACTTCTTCCTGGATAAATTTCTACCTGGGAAAAGACCACACCTCAAAAAAACATGATAATTCTCCTGCCGGAAAATAAATTGAAGATTACCCCGGTATATAGTAGAACCTGCCACGTGGGCGATTAGCTCAGTTGGATAGAGCGCTGGTCTCCGGAACCAGAGGCCGTGAGTTCGAATCTCACATCGCCTACCAATAACTTTAGGCTAACGGCGGAAACTGCAGCATTACTATGCAACGCGTAATCCCGCGCCTGCGGGGTGAAGCCCCGCAATGGCGGGGCGGAATCCGACGAATCCGGCACGCACGGGAGTTCGGGGCAAATTAAAGACAAAAGGTTTAAAAAACAGTGATGTTTAAATATAAAGCTTATAAAAAAGAGGTGTTAGACGCCAGCCTGTGGCTTTCCCGGCACGGCTATTTCGGTTCTTCGCGCGGCTCCGGAGGGAATGTTTCCGTGCGGGTGGATAACACAAAAATGGCGATTACTCCTTCCGCGGTAAAATATCAGGATCTCTTTATTGACAATATATGTATCGTCGGTTTCGACAATAAAGAAATAAAAATAAAAAAAAACCGCAAGCCCTCCATTGAAGCGGGAATGCACCGCATCATTTACCGGAAGCGCCCCGAAATTAACGCCATCGTACACACGCATCAAACATACGGCAGTGTTTTTGCCATCCTCAATATGCCTATCCCTGCCCTTTTTGATGAGGTATCCTGGGCGCTGGGAAAAACAATTGAAGTTATCCCCTACGCCCTTTCCGGCAGCCAGGAACTGGCAACAAATGTCGGCGCGAAAATATCCAATAACGCCAGCGCTTATATCATTCAAAATCACGGCATTTTGGCTTTGGGCAAATCCATGGACGAAGCTCTGCTGCACGCGGAGCTGCTGGAAAAAGTAGCCCAAATTTATTGCCTGGCTCTTTCCACCGGCAAACCAATCTGCGAGCTGCCTATCTCTTAACTTACCGCTCTCTTGGCAAAAACTATTTTATTTACTGTTCATTCGCGCGCATGCTTTTTTTTGCGCGTGGTAGAGTTTTAAAAATTCTTTATAAAGCTTTTTATATATTGCGCGGTTGGCGGGATTCGGAACATATTCATCTTTAATTTGAACAAACCGGGAAATATCATCCGGCGTGATGTATTTTAAGGCAATCGCTGCCAGAAAGGCCGCTCCTCGGGTGTTGGCGTAAATCGGTTCTTTGACCTGACGGATTTTCCTGTTGAATACATCGGCGAATATCTGCGACCAGACATCGGAATTGGCGCCACCGCCGATAAAATTAAGATGCGCAAAAGGACGGCCGATAAATTTTTCCACCGGTTCCAGAAGCCACCGGGAATTGAAAGCCACCCCTTCATAAACAGAGCGCAGAATATCATCCCTGGTATTATCTAAGGAAAGGTTAAACAGCGAGGCGCGGATATGAGAATCATCCGCGGGTGTGCGCTCTCCGTAAAGCCACGGGGTAAAAATCAGATTGTTGGCGCCGGCCGCAACTCGCTCCACATTTTTATCCATAACCTTATATATGTCCGGCACACTTTCTTCCATGATGAGTTCGTCTTTATGATAAAGGATGTTATCCCTGAGCCACGCCAAACAGTTACCGGCGCCTTGCTGTTCGCTTAGGATAATGTATCGTCCCGGAACCGGGCTGGGAAATGAACCAAAATTGTGCACCACGTCTGTTTTCTTAAAGGGAACATGGGCGGAAATCCACGATGATGTGCCAACATAAAGATAACCTTCATAGTCGCGCACGGCGCCGGAACCGATACTGCTGCACGGTACATCCGGTGTAGAGGCGATTACCGGTGTTTCCTTTTTCAGTCCCAACTGAGCGGCAATTTCATCTTTTAAAGTTCCCGCAATATCAGTTGCCTTGATCAAATCGGGCAGCTTGGCGCGATTAATGCCGGTCATCTTTAGGAGCTTTTCGGAATAAACAACATGTGAGGGATTACGGTTATCGGTCACCCAATACAAAAGTATCGAATCATATGTCGACACAAATTTTCCCGTAAAAAAAAGATTGATGTAATCCTTTGGTTCGAGAAATTTATATGTTTTCTTGTAAACATCGGGTTTATTCTGTTTTATCCATAAAATATGGCAAAGCGGGTCCTTCCCGGCAAATCCCGGCGCCCCACCGGTTAATTTCATCCATTTCATCAAGCGGAAAAGCGGATACCCGTGAATCTTGATGAAACCTTTAAATATCTCCTTAAGCGCTTCCGAACCGCGGCTGTCCATCCAGATTATCGCGTTCATTAGAGGGTTACCGGCCTTGTCTACCGCGACGGTTCCCGCCCATTGCGCGGTAACGCTTACCGCAACGATATTTTCCGGGGCAACCAGATTTTTACTGATTAATTTTTTTGTGGAGGTTAATATTGCGCTGCACCATTGGCGGGGATCCTGTTCGGCGCCCCCATCCGGATAGAGAAAATATTTTAACTGGGAAAATTCGCTGCCGGCAATTTCTCCGTAAACGGAAACCAAAGCTGTCTTAACGCTCGATGTCCCCAAATCAATGGACAGAACATATTTTTTATCATCTTGCATTAACGTACCTTTTTATAAATATTTTAGTAATTTAACGTAATTAATATTAAAGTCAATTTATATTTTTTGATAAAGGTCAATTTTTAAAATAGTTAAATAGATTTGAATCTCTTGACTAAATACACGCACTATCAATATTTTCCACTTGATTTCTTTTTGCTTCTGATATAAAAGCACCCAACATTTAAATAG
>DSAV01000035.1 GCA_011046295.1 Deltaproteobacteria bacterium
CGCTCATTAAGCCCCAATCGCCGATAACTTACACCTTCCATCTCTAACGCCTCCCTTCAATATCCACCATAGAATACCAAAGTGTTGCGCTAGATTCTTGAGCCTAAGTTATTTATAATTATTTATAAAATCAACAACGACCAAGGCGAATTCTTTACCTTTATCTTCCTGCAAAAAATGGCCGCCTCCTTTAATTATCGTATGCGGGCAGTTTCGGGCACCGGGAATCATTTTTTGAAAAACTTTATCGCCGCCTTGGGTAACCGGATCGCCGTCACTGAAAGCTGTTATAAATGGTTTTTCAAAACGCGACAGTACCTGCCATGCATTGCGGTTGGCTTCTGCCGCAGGATCAGCTGGCCCAATGGGTACAAGTAATGGGAATATGCGGGCACCTGCTTTATAAGTATCATCAGGGAAAGGAGCATCATAAGCCGCAATAATTTCGTCAGACAATGGATTAACGCATGATCTCTGAACAAGACGGCCTACGTGAAAATCAGGTGTGGTTTGTGAGTATTCACGCCAGGCTAAAAAAGCATCTGACATGGGATGATCGCCGGTAGGCAGTCCTGTGTTGGCAACAACAACACGGGCAAACCTCTCGGGATGCGCGGCGACCAACCGAAGGCCTATCAAGCCGCCCCAATCCTGGCAAACAAGTGTGATATCTGTCAGGTTTAACTGATCGAGCAGAGACTGCATCCAGTCAACATGACGCTGATATGTGTAATCGTTAAGTTGCGAAGGCTTGTCCGAACGCCCGAATCCAACCAGATCAGGAGCTATAACTCGGCAATCCGCTTCCGTAAAAACGGGGATCATCTTGCGATACAGGTAGCACCAGCTCGGTTCTCCGTGCATCAAAAGAACAGGAGGAGCAGTCTTTGGCCCTTCATCAAGATAATGTACGCGCAGAAAACCTCCTTCGGTGTCCGGAACCTGTAAATAATTCGGAATATAATCAAAACCCGGCAACCTCAAAAAATACTTATCAGGAGTGCGCAATGCTTTCATCTTAACCATCCTTTCTCGTTCATATAGTGTTAATGTTAATGTGGTTAATGTGGGATCAAATCTTGACGGCATGTTGCCCAAATAAGTTTTGCAAAGATTATCAAGAACAGATATAAAAAAGCAACACATATTTGAACTGGAATTCACCGGGTCAAAAAAATATCTTGTTTCATAACAATTACTATGGTTCTTTTTGCTTATCGGAGTATAATATATTTAAAGCAGCAGAGGTAAGTAACATGCGGAAAATTAGCGAGAAGCAGGCAGAAAAAAAGCTAAAACAGGATGCGAAAGCAGTCACCGCGAATGACCTGAAAAAAGTGCTTGATAAGCGTGATGAAATTGAAGAAAAGTTCAAAAGCAAGGGGCCACACGGAAGATTTGTTGAGGATTTAAAGCTTTTCTTTTCGGTCATACACGATTATCGCAAAGGCGAATATAGGGAATTACCCTTTTGGACAGTAGCCGCAATTGTTGCCGCGCTTCTTTATGTGTTGAATCCGTTTGACCTGATCCCGGATTTCATTCCCGGCGTCGGCTTTGTGGACGATGCTCTGGTTGTAGGGGCGTGCCTGGCATTGATCGAGCGGGACTTGCAAAACTACAAAAATTGGAAGAACAAGAGCATATAAAAAATATATCAAGCCAGTTTGCGCATAAATTCGGAGTCACTCATTTAAAGGCACATCTCAAGAGAAAATCAAGATGACGGTGACAAGATGTGACTTGATTTATTTTAAAGAATAATTAATAACTTGTATGGTGAAAAGATGACTTTTATCAGACCGGAAATCATCAGACCCCCCAGTGAGCACGCCAGTTACTATCTTCCCCTGACTTCAGGGTGTTCGAATAACTCGTGCACTTTTTGCGCTTTTTCTCTTACGAGTCTCGGTATCCGTGACCTGGAAGACGTAAAAAGGGAAATTGACGCCATGTCCCTGTATGTAAATAACGGCATGTGGGTGGCGGGGCAGCCGGATATTGTTTACGCGATTTTACAGGATTGGGACGGAAGAAAGGTATTTCTCCAGGACGGCGATGCTTTCGTTTATCCCTATCCGAAACTGCTGGAGGCATTGCGGTATCTGAACGCAAAATTTCCCCGCATCGAGCGTATCGCCAGCTATGCCACCCCGCAGGATGTTCTGCGGCGTTCAGTGGAGGAATTGAAAACTCTTAAAAAACAGAAGTTGGGAATTCTGTATGTAGGAGTGGAAAGCGGCGATGACGAAGTGCTGCGCCGGATTGAGAAAAACACTACCCACGATGAGATGGTGGAAGCGGCAAAAAAGGTGAAGGAAGCCGGTATTTTGTTGTCGGTAACGGTTATCCTGGGGCTGGGCGGAGTTCAAGGCTCTAAAAGGCATGTGGCACAGACGGCCAGAATTCTGACGGAAATGGACCCGGACTACGCGGGAGCGCTTACCCTGACAATGGTGCCCGGAACAAAGCTTTATGAGGAATGGCAACGAGGCGAGTTCGAACTAATTACGCCGTTTGAATCTTTGCAGGAATTGAAAGGGCTGGTCGAAAATTCAACTTTCACTAAATGTTTTTTCAGCTCGATGCACGCGTCTAATTATTACGCGATTCGCGGCACAATGCCCGAAGATAAAGACAAAGTACTCAGTCAGTTAAACACCATACTGGCGCGAAAAGATCCCCACCTGCTGCGGCCGGAGTTTATGCGAGGGCTGTAGCGCCTTGTAGTTATCATGATCAAAAAAATTAATGACAGTATCTCCATTTTTTTCACTGAAGAAGGCTTCAGTAAATCAAACGCTGTGCTCATTGATGATGATACGCGTATCATCATCGACAGCGGAGTGGGAAAACTTATTGAACATGCCCGGCCGGAAAATGTTGATATACTTATCAATTCCCACTGCCATCTCGACCATGTGTGGGATAATGACCTTTTCGTCAACGCACGGATTTTAACTCACCCTCTGGAGCGGGAAAATTTCAAAGACCATCAAAAGATTGCCTCTCTCGATAACTGGGAAAAATATATGCGCGAGCAGCCCGCACAGCATTTTGACCTGAAAGAATCTTTTTTCGAAGAATGGCGCGTTGACGGCACTATCGATGAAGGTGACGTCATCGACGCCGGAAGAACGAAAATTCATGTGCTGCACATGCCCGGCCATACTTCAGGCCACCTTACTTTTTTCTTCCCCGATGAAGGTCTGCTCTTTAGCGCAGATATTTGCCTGACGAAAGTCGGGCCGTGGTACGGCGATGGCTCGACGCCTTTGGATTCTTTCATTTCTTCCATTAACAGAATCATCGATATGAAGCCGGACAAAGTCGTTTCCGGGCATAACAAGGAGATTTTGAAATCATCCCATGTCCGTGAAGCGTTCGAAGAATATCGGGAGCGCATTTACCGGCGTGAGAAAGATATTCTGGCGGCGCTCATACAAAAACCCCGCACGATTGATGAACTGGCGGAGAAAATGCTTATTTACCCCGCACATCCCACTATCTTCGTTTTGTACTGGGAAAAAGCCATGCTCGCGAAGCATCTGGACAGGCTGATAAAGAGCGGTAAAGCGGCGGTTGATGATGAAGGAAAATATTACGCCATCTGAATTGCTCTGCAACATATATTGACATACGCAATAAATATTTATATCTGATCGGATTATGAATAAAATACTACACGCTATATTTCACAAGGAAGTTGAAAATGCCAAAGTTTAATGAAAAAGATATCGCGGAATTCAGGCGTCCTTTCGAAGAAAAAGGCGGTGACATTTTTATCGCGTTGGGAATCACGCCGGTGGAAATCGACGAAGGCCGGGCGGTTATGAAAATGCCTTTTTGCCCCAATACAAGTCAATTTACGGGAGTATTCGCCGCAGGCGCGCTGATTTCGCTTGCTGATATCACCGCCACAGCGGCTTGCAGAAAAGATGACGGAACATTTCCCTTCTCTATACAGCTAAACGCGAATCTGTTGCGCAACACAGACGCCGGTGACGTAACGGCAGAAGCCCTGGTAGTGCATTCCGGGCGCACGGTAAAAGTTGTAGAGACTACCGTCAGAGATGACAAAGAGCAGGTGCTGGCGCGCGTGACAACCACGCACCTTATCGTTTCGCCGTCGAAAAATTTGAAAAATGAAAATATTTCACTTTAAGTATGCGGGATATTTTTAATAAAGTTACAAAAGAGGGCGGACTCAAGGAATCAACGACGCAGCAGTGATGTGCCAAAGGAGTAAATATCAAAAACTTGCAAAATGTTTCCGAATAAATATAATTTACATTATTAATAATTTGGTGTTCTTGCTAAAAAATACTAACTTAGACTCAAGAATCTAGCGCAACACTTTGGTATCCTATTTTGGATATTGAAGGGAGGCGTTAGAGATGGAAGGTGTAAGTTATCGGCGATTGGGGCTTAATGA
>DSAV01000120.1 GCA_011046295.1 Deltaproteobacteria bacterium
AACATCTTTTATGAGGCAACGTTTCCTTAAAATGCTATTCCTTCGGTAACATTTATTTATGAGGCAACAGGTCGTTAGTGATTAAAAACAATTGTTTTTTCGAACTTAAAGTTTATGGCATGTATTTTTTACAGCAACTAGCAGATAAAATATCTTGATAATGTTCGTTCAATTGATATAGTTATTTTAAAGCTATTGTTACTGAGTATTTTTTAAGAAAACCGTTCAAGAGGAGCAGATCTCAGGGCTATGGATACCAAACTTAAACAATTTCTTCAGGATAAATTATCATTTCAAGACTGTTGCATGCCGGGAAAAGTGATGAATTTATCAGAAGCGGTGAAAAATTTCATTCATCCGGGCATGAGCATTCAATTCGGCAACGGCCTGACCACTCCGACCGCGATTTTTTTTGAAATCGCCCGTCAATTCTGGGGTAAAAACCCCGGATTTACACTCGCCGGCATCTCCGGCGGCGCTTATAATCTGGCATTGTTTGCACATGGAAATCTTTGCAAAAAAATTATTTCCGCCTTCAACGGCGACGGATATCCTTTTCCCGGACCAAATCCGATCCTTTCACGCGCATTCAGCGATGGTCTGGTGCAGATTGAAAACTGGACACAGCTTACCATCGTGCTGCGTTTTATCGCCGGAGCAATGGGTGTGCCTTTTTTCCCCACTAAATCGATTCGTGATTCCTCCATGGAAACATTCAATAAAGATAGTTTTGCCCGGATTCCTAATCCGTTTGCCGAAGATGAATCAGCAAATGTAGTGCGCGCCTACAATCCGGACATAGCGATCGCGCATGGCTGGGCAGCGGATGCTGACGGCAATACAATAATGTCTGTACCACATTCCGGCAATCACTTCGGCGCGCTGGCCGCGAAAAACGGCGTTATTGTCACGGTGGAAAAAATCGTGGACGCGGATTTTATCCGCCGCCACGCGCACATGACTCGTATTCCCGGATATATCGTTAAAGCCGTCTGCCCGGCTCCCATGGGTGGATTTCCCATGGGCATACATTCTCTCGGTACAGGTGAATTAGAAGGCTATGGCGAAGATGAAGAATGGATTATGGAAGCGAGAAAAGCGTCGCGCAGTTCGAAAGATTATCAGGCCTGGGTGGATAAATGGGTGCTGGGATGCAAAAGCCATGACGACTTCCTTAATCTGCTCGGTCAGAAACGTATCTGGCATCTCAAAGGAAAAATTCAAAATGATTCATGGATGTCCGAATTTACAGAAATGTCCGGCCGGATTTCCTTCCCAGAAAAACCAACATCTGCGGAAATTTTAGTGAGCGTGGCCGCGCGTAAAATTGAAGAAATTATCCTGACAAAAAATTACCTTCTTGCTCTTTGCGGCATCGGTGTTTCCAATCTGGCCGCCTGGCTGGCCTATTATAATTTAAAACACCAGGGTTATCCTCTTGAACTTGTGGCAGAAATTGGCTATTACGGCTACTCTCCCCAACCTGCGGATCCCTATGTTTTTAACCTGCGGAATATACCTTCCTGCCGTATGATTTCCGATATTTTTACGTCGCTGGCAATCTTTATGAGCGGCGCGCAAACTTCCAGCGTCGGCATAATCGGAGCGGGACAGGTGGATAAATACGGGAATGTCAATACTACTAAAATTTCCGAAGACGGACCATTTTTAGTAGGCTCCGGCGGCGCAAATGATGTCGCCTCCGGTTCCAGCGAAACGATAGTAACCCTTGAACAAAGCAAAGAACGTTTTCGGGAAAAAGTAAATTACATAACTTCACCTGGCGTAAGAGTTTCCACTGTCGTTTCACAGCTGGGTACATTTGAAAAAGAAATTGGTGCCAATGAATTGACGCTTACCGGTTATGTTCCCCTGCACGCCGCCGCTTCGGAAGAAGAATCGGTGCGCAATATTAAAGAACAATGTGGCTGGAATTTAAAAATAAAAAACAAGCTGCAGACTTTAAGCCTGCCTAAGGAAGATGAAATTAAGCTCATACGCTGTTTCGATCCCAAACGCTATTTTCTCGGGTCGGCTGAATCAAAAAGAATAAAATAGATTTTTAGTAAAAAAATTACATATCAAGATGTATTGGCGATCTAATTTGCTCGGGCATTTCTTTTTCGCTTTTCGAAGGGTTGGTTCTCAAAAGATGGCCCGGCAGGGGAAAACCGGCAAATCTTTCAGCTATATCCACACACTCCAATAGAAGATCAATATTGATTCCTGTTTTTATTCCCATTTGCTCAAATAGATAAACCAAATCTTCTGTAGGCACATTCCAGTATCCCAGATCAAGCTCCATTGATCCGTAAGGAGTTCCACTCATTCCGCCCAAAGACGTATCGAATATTCTTATCCCTGCTTCATAAGCTGCTACACAGTTTGCGATCGCCGTACCTCTTGTATTATGAAAATGCACGGCAAGCTTTATATCAAGTTTCAAATCAAAAATAGCTTTTACCAAATCTTTAACTTTTTTAGGGTTGGCCATGCCGGTAGAATCAACCAAAGATATTTCCTTTGCGCCCATATAGGAAAGCTTCAACACTAGCTGTAAAATTTCATCTACAGAAACAAAACCTGTATATGGACAGCCAAAGGCAGTAAGAATATATATACGGACGCTTTTTGAGCTTTTCTGAGCGGCGTCGAAAATAGCCGGCAGAGTCTTATTTAAAGTTTCTTTCAGTGTTCTGCCCATTGTTACTTTATTGAATGCGTCACTGGCTGCCACCAGCATCATTATTTCGTCTACTTTAGTAAACAAGGCACGTCGGCAGCCAATTTCATTTGGTACGACACCGACATACGTTACGCCGGGATGCTTTTCTATTCCTTCCATAATTTTTTCCGCATCGTAATTGGCCGGCAGCAGACGCGGGTGCAAAAAAGAAGCGCATTCGATTTTCCTGAAACCCGCTTTGGAGAGTTTATTAATGAATAAGACCTCGTCATTTGTGGAAAGAGTTTTCCAGACTGCCGGTAATCCGTCACGCGGTGATATTTCGACAATAGTTACTTTATTATTCTTTTTCAATTTACCAACCTGTATGATTCCGTCATCACCTTTTAATCTTTATATGCATAATGCGTTCCAAAATATTTGCCGATTCTGGTCAATAAAGATCATTATCTATTCAATCCAGTCCGTATTTTCTGATTTTTTGATAAAAAGTGCGGCGGCTGATGCCCAGTTTTTTTATTGCCGCGCTTCTTGTCGGCGCTTCTTCCAGAACCTTTCTTATAATCTTTTTTTCCAGCTCTGATGTTGCCTGCGTTATGTTATTTAGCTCCCCGGCTGTGGATGAATCTATCTTTTCGGCTGATTTCGCCTCCACTTGGGCAAAAAGGAAATTAGGTAATGAACTCGGACGTATATAAGTATCCGTGCTCATATTAATCGCGTAGCTCACTACACCTTTGAGTTCCCGCACATTGCCCGGCCAGTTGTAAGAATTAAGTATTTGCATGGCGGCATGAGAAAATTTGAAATTTCTTTTCGCTGTTTCTTCATTTGATTTAAGAAAATAATCGACCAGCAGCGCGATGTCTTCTCTTCTTTGCCGCAGGGGCGGTAAAATAATAGTAAACGCGTTCAGGCGGAAAAAGAGATCTTCTCTGAATTTTTTTTCTTCGATCAGCGTGGTTAAATCTCTGTTTGTTGAGGATATTATCCGGACATCAACCTTGATGTTTTTTGTGCCACCCACTCTCTTGAAAGTTCCGGATTCCAGAACTCTCAGCAATTTTGCCTGGGTCTGCAAAGAGGCGTCACCGACCTCATCCAGAAGAATTGTTCCTTCATGGGCTTCGTCAAAATAGCCCTTGCTCCCTTCGGCTTTGGCGCCGGTAAAAGCTCCTTTTTCGTATCCGAATAATTCACTTTCGATAAGGGTATCCGGAATCGCCGCGCAGTTAACATCAATAAGCGGTTTTGCAAATCGGGTGCTGGCCTGATGAATAGCGCGCGCCAATATCTCTTTTCCGGTGCCGGACTCTCCGGTAATCAAAACAGAAATATTCGATTTGGCCGCGCGTTGAGCGGTAAACAGCGCTCTTTTAAATGCAGCATTCTCCCCAATTAATTCTTTGAACTGTGGCAAGAGATCTTCGGTGGTAAATCTTTCTTCTTCGTCGGCCGCTAACGTACTTACAAGAGATGATACTTTCTTTTCTTCCGGAGGAAAGAGCAATAAATAAATCTTAACCTTGTCTCTACTTGTGTTTAATAAGTATACAGCTATGTTTAGTTTATGCTGTTCCGGTAAGATGAGATGTTCAATGATTCCCGTTTGTTTATTGTCTAATGACCTGATATTTAATGAATTTAATATACGAGCAGTTTCCTGTTTGGTTTTTTTATTGATTGTTAGCGGGTATTTATCCGTAAAATAATTGTTTACATACAATACATT
>DSAV01000105.1 GCA_011046295.1 Deltaproteobacteria bacterium
ACTGATCTCCTCCCGCTCATTAAGCCCCAATCGCCGATAACTTACACCTTCCATCTCTAACGCCTCCCTTCAATATCCAACATAGGATACCAAAGTGTTGCGCTAGATTCTTGAGCCTAAGTTATTAATGATATTTTTTATTTCCTGTTTTGATTTGTTTTGTTAGGGATAACCGGCTCGATTATTTTTACCGGCAGCAGAAGAGTTCTCTTCATCATTTCGATTAGTCCCTCTCCCACAGCGGTGGGGGAAAGAACCACTATGGTCGGGTCGGAATAATCTCCGGTAACTTTTACCGGAATAGAAATAAGGGTTCCTCCGAGAATGTATCTTACCACCGGAATCCTGCTTACCAGAAAATCGACTGTCTTGAAAGGAGCCACCAGTACGGTCATATTAATTTTATTTGTGTCGATATTCATATTGCCTCTGCCGACCAGTTGCATTGTTCTTCCGTCAAGTATTGCTTCCTCAATTACGAATATTCCGTCACTGATATCTCCCCTTACTTTGAATGAATTATAGTTAAATCCCTCCGTCGCCATATCCGGGAGCTGACCGCGCAGAAGCTCGGTAACATTCAAAACGGCAAATATTTTCGCGATCAGAGGAAACCGGTAAATTGTTCCCTCTTTCGCGGAAAAATTCACCCTACCCTGCATGCTTTTGACCAGCTCTTCGGCCTGAGCCCGGGAATTGATTACCATATTTAAATCAAAAATACCGGTAATACGTGAATCTTTCTTCAAAAAACAATTAATGGACTGCTCCAGCTCCTGACCTGTAATATTCGGCTTAAATTCAAAGCGCACATCATTTCTGCCGACAGTGACGCTGCCGGGAATGGAAACGCCGCAAAGAAAAGCATCTTTGATGTTTATCCGTACGCTTCTGCGCCTGATAATAACATCGCCTATTCCCGGAGTTGCTATATATCTTCCCCATGTCAAAGATGGCGCTTTTATCCGCATAACACCCCAAATTGACGGTGGCTTTGTACTATCTTCGGGCGGCTGCTTTATGTCCGGCGGCCTGTCTTCCTGTTGAGAGATATACTCAATGATATTTCCTATATTTATGTTGTCCTCGATAATTAGGTTCAGATCGAGCCTGAATCCATCACGCAAGGCGGTAATATTGCCTTTCAGGGCTATTTCATTTTCTCCCCACTTCAATGTGCCGGATTTAATATCTACAACATTGCTGTTTTTTGCCTTTAAAGAAGCGTGATGTACTATTAAAGACTCTTTTATGGGCAGAGGTATCAGAAAATTGGTTCCTTCAAAAAAACCCTGAGCTTGTGTTTTCCCGTATTGGTCTAAATTGACATGGACGCGCATATCTCCTTTGACCCATCCGCGCCTGAAGGATGTTTTTTCAAAAATGCTGTTCAAGGTATTCTGAGTAATGTTTCCTTTAAACGATAATGCGATATCATTTTTTGAGTATCGTAGTTTAACCTCCGCCTCAGATTCAGCATCTTTTACCAGCAGTTGATTTAGGGACAATTCCCTGGTGTCCCTATGAAGATCAATGAATAACTCCGGACCATTTCTAATTTGCGCGGAAGTTACGGCAGAAATCTTTTTCCCTTTTTCCCAGTTTATTTTTGTGTCGGTCATGTTCACGGGCGCGCGTATTACTTCTTCAGGGGGGATATTCAATTTACCTTTAAACCAATCAAGAGATTCCCTGCCGACCTCTCCGCTGGTAACTGAAGAAAGGGACTTAATCCCTTCTCCGTCTCTTTCGATGTTTATATAGCCACGAAAAGATGTATCGAAAAGGGAGGCGCGAACATTGCTAAGTTCAATATCCTTCACCGTCGCCTGTATTTCAGCTCTGGATATTCTCAAAGGGGTTGGAAGCATTCTGGTGTTTATACCCACGCCTTCAACTCTTCCTTGCGCTTCGATATTCCATTTTTCCGGCTGCAAAAGCGGTCCGAATAAGTTAAAGTGAGTAAATACAACTCTGCCGTGCAAATCATCAACAGCGCTTAACAATTCACGCATGGCCTCAAATGACTTGAGTTTTTCGTATATTTCATCCAGGATAAAAACCGTTTTCTCGCAGGTAAATTCAATGTGGGAAGTTTCATCAAAGTTGAGACTGCCGGATAATCTGGAAACGGAAGAGTGGCCAAATAAAGCCGAAAGACCGGTCACAAAAAGCGAATTATCCCGCGCGTGGAACCTGCCGGCCAGAGATAACCTGCCCCATTTTTCGACATCCCCTCTTATTCTCAGGCTCACATCGTTTTTAGCCAGGGCTAAACGTCCCCTCAGATCTTTTATATCAATTATGTCGCGGCCGTCTTCGCGCAAAATCAATCTCCCTTTATCAGACACTAAGATAATTCCCGGCGTAACGCGGCGCATGGTATCGGTGAATGAGGAAATATTGTTTATTATTTCTGCAGCCGTTAATGAAATCTCCTCCGGTTTCTTTTTGTCCAGTGCCGGCAAAATATTCAGGATGATATCCGGTTTCCCAAGCTTTACTCTCGCTATTTTAATCTTTCCTGTCAAAAGCGAAAAAAACTTTGGATGTATTCTTGCCGATTCGATGGCTACTGTGTTTCCCTGGGGCACGTCAATATTCACCTGATGCAAAACAAGCCCCGGGCGCGGCAAGATGACCAGCGACGCGCGTTCGTATTCAACATAGCCGTGAGCTGTTTCATCAACTACTGTTCTGATTTTATTTTGTGCCGTATCGGTTTTTATGTAAATAAACGAGGTCGTAATTATAATTACAGCAAGGCCGAGGACAATTCTCACTGCCCATATTGTACAAAGCTGTAATGTTTTATGTTTTTCCTTCATAATTCATTGACTGGCAAGCCAATTGATTTTTGCCTGCATGCTTTTCATATTTTTCGCAATTCTTTTTTCAGTATTTTACCCACAAGAGATTTAGGCATTTCAGGCAAAATAACCAATTCTTTCGGCATGAAAAAATTTTTTAACTTTCCTTTGCAATATTCTATTATTTCTGCGGATTCTGCATTTTTCCCCTGTTTTAAAACAACAAAAGCTTTAATATCCTCACCATAGACTTTATCCTCTATGCCTATGCAGGCGGCCTCGGCAACACACGGATGGGCATACAAAACTTCTTCTATGGCCCGGGGAGAAATGTTCTCACCTCCTTTGATGATGATGTCTTTTTTCCGGTCAGTAATAAAAAAATAACCGTCCGCATCCATATAGCCTATATCGCCGGTATGAAGCCATCCATTTTTAATAACTTCAGCCGTCGCTTCCGGTTGATTCCAGTATCCTTTCATAACCATCGGGCCCCGTAAAACTATTTCCCCCTCTTTTCCCTGGGGCAGTTCCCTTGTGTTATCATCAAATATTTTCATTTCCATACCGGCCATGGGCCTGCCAATTGAACCGACTTTTTTCACTCCGTCGATTGGATTCACGGAATTATTTGCACATGCCTCTGTCAATCCCCATCCTTCGGCAATTTCACCTCCATATTTTTCTTTAAATTGCCTCCACGTTTCCACCGCTAAGGGAGCGGAACCGCAGATATAATGTTTTACGGAGCTTAAATCATATTTGTCGGCATCCGGATAATTAAGCATGTAAATATACATGGTCGGTACCGCAGCCACGCTGGTGACCTTGTATTTTTCTATAGAATTAAACAATTGTTCCACATTGAATTGCCGCAACACAACCGTTTTTCCGTGCGTGCGGAGATTAGTGGAGTTCATCGCGCCAATACCATACGAATGACACAGAGGAAGCATCGCCATATTTACGGCATCCATCGGATAATTATTCGTTACCTGCACCATTTTAGCCGTATAATAAAGCGCGTAATGAGTCTGCATAACTCCCTTGGGCTTGCCGGTTGTTCCTGATGTGTATACAAGAGAGGCAATATCATCTTTTTCTGTGTGAACCATTTCGAGCACGTCAGAACTTTGCCCCAGAAGCCTCTCATAAGATAATATACCGTTAAAATTTTCTTCCGAAGTAACAATAATATTTTCTATGTCTTTTGATCTTCTGCTGGCATCTTTAACCTTATCGACAAAATCGGGTGACGTAATAACAATTTTAGCGCCGCAGTCCTGATAAATATATGCCACTTCCTCTGCTCCCATTTGATAATTTATCGGAACAACAACAGCGCCGATCTTCCAGATACCCTGAAATGCCTGAAATACTTCCGGTGAATTGGGCATTTGCAGGATGACACGTTCTCCCCTTTTAACACCAAGATTAATCAGAGCGTTACCCAGCTTACGGGCGGTTTGATCCATTTGGTAGTTTGTGTATTCTTTTCCTTCAAAAACAATACTGACATGTTCGCCGGCATTTAAACTGATTAGAGCCAATTCGGCAATATTCATCGACAGTCCTCCGGTAAGCAAT
>DSAV01000165.1 GCA_011046295.1 Deltaproteobacteria bacterium
CGGAAACGCTGGGCGGGATTGCCGCCCTGCGGGCGGCAATTAAAAGTCGCAGTCCGGATTTTCATCAAAAAAAGTTCGGATTTTATCCAAAAGGTACCGCCAGAATGTTGTGCCGAGATAAAAACAATTAAATATTAAAACAGCGGAGAGATGTCCGAGCGGCTGAAGGAGCACGACTGGAAATCGTGTGTATGCCCACAAAGGTGTACCGGGGGTTCGAATCCCCCTCTCTCCGCCAGTTCTTTTTTTGTTCACGTATCCCACAATTTTCAATAATAACAACATGATCACCTGCTACAACCCAAAAAATAAAATTTGGGTTGATTCCTGGCCGTTTATCAATTAAGAAATAACCAAAAGGTTTTTACAAAAATATGGCCGGGTCCCGTACAACGCAGACTTGTAAACCCCGTCAGGTCCGGAAGGAAGCAGCGGCAGCAATGTCCTACGTGTGTTGCGGTAAACCTGGCCACCAGTGATTACACCGGAAAAAGCCCATATGCTGCGTTGCGCTTCGACCTTCGTCGTTGCGGCGTATGGAAAAAATGCGCCTCACTTCTCTGGTCTTGCGCGCCTTGCCTCTGGAGCTTTTTGCGGTGTAACCAAACAAAAGATAATGATTTTGTTGGCAGTCTCGTTATCCTTTAAAAGCGAACATGTATTAGTATACCGTGACTTTGCAGTAAATTTTAGGAGTTCAATTGGAATATCTAGTCCTAGCCCGAAAGTTCCGTCCGCAGACTTTTGAAGGTGTTACCGGGCAGGAACATGTAGTAAAAACCCTGAAAAACGCCATAGAACAGAAACGTATCGCGCATGCGTTTCTCTTTGCCGGGCCACGCGGCGTCGGCAAAACCTCGGTAGCCAGAATTATGGCTAAATCGCTCAATTGCGAAAAAGGCCCGGCACCTATTCCCTGCAACATCTGCTCAAACTGCCGAGAAATAACCGACGGCCGTTCCCTTGATGTGCGCGAAATTGACGGCGCGTCCAACCGCGGCATCGATGAAATCCGTGAACTGCGCGAAAATGTCAAATTCACGCCGGCGTCTTCAAATTATAAAATTTACATCGTTGATGAAGTGCACATGCTGACGCGCGAAGCTTTCAACGCGCTTTTAAAAACACTGGAAGAACCGCCGGCTCATGTCATCTTTATTTTCGCCACAACAGAAAGACACAAGGTCCCTGCTACGATTCTTTCACGCTGTCAATGCTATGACTTCCGCAGGATATCGCTTAAGGAAATTATTGCTAGCCTGCGCAGGGTCTCCGACGGGGAAGGCATTGAAATAAGCGACTCTGCGCTGGGCTGGATTGCCGAAGCAGGTGACGGCTCCATGCGCGACGCGCAAAGCATCTTCGACCAGGTTATTTCCTACGCAGGAATGAACATAAAAGACGAAGACGTGGAAGAATCTCTCGGCCTGACGGACAGGAAATATCTCTTCGATCTCTCCGCGGCAATAATAAGGCGGGATGCCGCCTCCTGTCTTAATATCCTTGAAGAAGCATACCTGTCCGGTATCGATGTTAAACATTTTTACCAAGGGTTGCTCAGGCACTTCCGCAATTTGCTTTTAGTAAAAATTGCCGGCAACGAAAGCCCTTCATTTGATATCGCGTCGGAACAAATTGCAAAGCTTCAGGAACAGTGCAAAGATACCACGCGCGAAACACTCCAGCGCTACGTGGAAATCTTGATTGGAGAAGAAGAAGGCTTCCGCCGCAGCCAGGAAGCACGCATGAAGATTGAAACCATCATTGTCAAAATGGCTTATCTGGAGCCAATAATACCGCTCGGTGAAATCATTGCCACCATTGAGGCAATTGAACAAAAAATCCGGAAAGGTTCATCCGGAACGGGCAACAGCGGCAGCGGACAAGATTTTTCAGCAAATAACAGCACCGCAGGACGCAGAGTTAATTCAGGAGAAAATAAAGCTGCCGGCTCTTCCCCCACTGCAAAAAGCATAGATACGAACAACCTGACGGCAGCAGGCAACGACCTTAAAAAATTCATCAAGAAAGAAAATGCGCTGCTGGGGGCAAAAATCGATTCTGCGGAAATTTTAAGCTATGAGAACAAGTGCCTTGCGCTGGGTTTTCCCAAAGATTATATCTTCATGGAAGATATAAATAATAAAAGGCAAAAAGAACAACTTGAACTACTAGCCGGAGCTTTTTTCCGGGAAAAAATTCAGATAAAAATAAACTCTATGGACGTGCAAAAAACAAACGGTGGGAATAATAACGGACGCAGCAGGGCAAATGCCTTAAACGAAATGAAAAGGGATGCGATGAACGAGCCCATTTTACAGAAAGTTATGGAAGAATTTCCCTGTGCCGAATTAATAGAGATCAAAGCCAGAACCGGTGGAGATTGACTTTTTCCACGCAATCAACGAGATAAGCAATGCCATTTATTGGGGAGGAATATAGCAAGTGCAAAATTTCGGAGACATGATGAAACAGGCAAAAAAAATGCAGGAACAAATCGGCCGCATACAAGAAGAGCTGGAAACAAAAACTGTGGAAGCTCAGACCGGCGGCGGCATGGTGCGGGTTGTGGTCAACGGCAAGTTCAATGTAGTTTCGATAAAAATTGAAAAAGAAGTGGTTAACCCGGAAGATGTGGAAATGCTCGAAGACCTGGTCGCGGCAGCAGTTAATGAAGGAGTACGCAAAGCGCAGGAAATGGCCTCACAGGAGATGGCAAAAATCACAGGAGGACTGGGAATCCCCGGACTAGGTTTATAGGATAAATTATGAAAGCATACGCGCAACCGATTAAAAGACTTATTTCGGAACTGGCCAAGCTTCCCAGTATCGGTGAAAAAACTGCCACGCGGCTAGCCAACTATATTCTGAGGTCAACACAGGAGGATGCGGCAAAGCTTGCGGAAAGCATTATCGACGTAAAAAGAAAAATTAGACTTTGCCGGATTTGCCTTAACCTCTCGGAAGGCGAAGTGTGCCACATCTGCCACGACAGGAACAGAGATAACACAATAATTTGTATCGTAGAAGACCCGGATGCCATGGCAGCGATTGAAGAATGCGGCGGTTATCACGGAACTTACCATATCCTGCACGGTGCGCTGGCCCCGCTTGACGGTGTCGGCCCGGACAATCTGCATCTAAACGAGCTGATGAAAAGGATCAACAGTGGCAAAATCAAGGAAGTTATTATCGCCACAAATCCCGATGTTCACGGAGAGGCAACTGCCTTATTGATTATTAAAATGCTCAAAGGAAAAAATATCAAGGTTACCCGCATCGCCACGGGCGTGCCGATGGGCGGAGATTTGAAATATATTGACAAGATGACGATTTCCAAATCGCTGGAATTCCGGCGCGGCATGTAAAAATATCATGGAAGACAGAAACGAAAAACAGGCAATAAGGCAAATTGACAGCAAGGTTATCACACGGACAGTGAATAAGCTGTTTGTCGAAGCCAACACAAGTTTAGGCGAAGATGTTGTGTGCGCCCTGCAGAAAGCGCTAGACCAGGAAGAATCGCCGCTGGGGAAGCAAGTACTGGAAAAAATAATCGAGAATGCCGATGTCGCGCGTCACGATAAAATGCCCATCTGTCAGGACACCGGCCTGGCAGTGCTGTTTATTGAAATCGGGCAGGATGTTCATATTACCGGCGGTGATTTGCGCGTCGCGATTGAAGAAGGGGTAAGACAGGCCTACCAGGAGGGATTTTTACGCAAATCCGTCTGTGATCCGCTGACCAGGAAAAACACCACGGATAATACTCCCGCGATAATTCATGTGGACATAGTAAAGGGTGACCGCCTCAAAATTATCGCCATGCCCAAGGGAGGCGGTAGTGAAAACATGAGCGCGGCGCAAATGCTGACGCCCGCGGCGGGAGTAGAAGGTATTAAAAAATTTGTTATTGAAAAAGTAATGCAAGCCGGAGCCAATCCCTGCCCTCCTATCATTGTCGGAGTCGGCATCGGCGGTTCACTGGAAGAAGCGTGTGTTTTAGCCAAAAAAGCACTGCTTCGCCCTGTGGGTGAAACTAATAATAATGATGAGCGCCTGGCACAAATGGAAAAAGAGATGCTCGAAAGCATTAACAAACTGGGTATCGGCCCGGGCGGCCTGGGTGGAAGAATTTCCGCGCTGGCAGTTAACATTGAAATGCTGCCCTGCCACATCGCTTCACTTCCGGTAGCGGTAAATATTCAATGTCACGTGGCGCGGCATAAAGAAACGACTTTGTAAAAAGTGTTAAAGCAATGATAAAAAACGGCTTAATGCGGAAAAACGGGGTCTGTTTTTGCCAATATTTCATGAATAATTTTCCTTTTGAGGGTTTTATTAATTCCACGATGCACTCTTATCAATTCTTTTAAATAGGCAAAGCAACCATC
>DSAV01000126.1 GCA_011046295.1 Deltaproteobacteria bacterium
CTGGCCTGCGGCACCTGCACCTATTTGTGTCCCACTTGCCACTGTTTCGATATCAGCGATGAAGTGAAAGGTTCCGACGGCGTGCGCATCCGGTCATGGGATTCCTGCATGTTTCCTCTCTTTACCTTGGAGACTTCCGGCCATAATCCCCGTCCGTCGCAGAAGGAAAGATGGCGCCAGCGTACCATGCACAAGTTCAAATATTACGTGGATATGTTCAACGCGATTTCCTGCGTTGGTTGCGGCCGGTGCGTCATGTATTGCCCGGTGAATATTGATATACGAAAAATTGTTGAAGATATTTCTAAATTAGAATCAGGGAGTTAGTAATGCAAAACCCGTATATTCCTTATCCCGTTGTGGTGGATAAAATCATTACCGAAGTTGATACAAAAGATATCAAAACATTTCGTTTTAAATTTGTTAATCCGGAAGACGAACAGAAATACACCTACATTCCCGGCCAATTCGGCGAGCTTTCTATTTTCGGCAAGGGCGAATGTCCGATCGGTATTGCCTCATCGCCCACGCAAAAAGGTTATGTGGAATTCACCGTGCAGAAAGCCGGCGTGGTTACCACGGCGCTGCATGAAATGGAAGAAGGAACTCACATGGGCATACGAGGCCCCCTGGGAAATTCCTGGCCGATTGAATATCTGGAGGGGAAAAATCTGGTTATCGTTGGTGGCGGGTTTGCTTTTACCACATTGCGTTCACTTATTAACTACGCTATTCATGAAGGCAACCGGAAGCGCTTTGGCGATATCACGGTTGTTTACGGCGCCAGAACTCCCGGGCTGCTGCTGTACAAGGATGAATTGGCCGAATGGGAAAAACGGGATGATATTAATCTCAATGTAACCGTGGATAAAGGCGATGCAAACTGGAAGGGCAAAGAAGGTTTTGTCCCCGCGGTTTGCAAGGAAGTCGCACCCAGCAAGGAAAACGCGGTTGCGGTTATTTGCGGTCCGCCGATAATGATCCGCTTCACCTTGCCGGTATTTTTTGAGCTGGGCTTCTCCAAGGAAAATATTATTACTTCGCTGGAAATGCGCATGAAGTGCGGCATCGGCAAATGCGGCCGCTGTAACGTCGGCAGTAAATATGTCTGCAAAGACGGGCCGGTATTTTCTCTGGCGGAGCTCGATAAGTTGACACCCGAATACTAGCGCCCCTACATCAAAAAAATTACAGAGCTTCCGGGTTTTCTTATTACAGCGGTGAAGAAGTATTCGCCGGTGATTGTTTATCAATTTTAAATTTGCGGTTTGATTTTTTATATGGTAGCAAAAACGGTCAAATTGTCTGATTATTAACGGGAGATTTTGATGTCGCAAACAGCAACACCATATCTGGAGATGTCCCAGGCCATTATCGAAGCAGGCGGCGAGGCGCTGAAAAAATGCTATCAGTGCGGCACCTGCTCCGGCACCTGTCCCTGGACTCCGGTCACTCATTTCAATATCCGCAAGCTGGTGCGTTACGGCCAGTTGGGCTTCGACGGCATTGAGGATTTCATGTGGGACTGCTCCACATGCAAATTCTGTGTGGATCGCTGTCCCCGCGGCGTGGAAATAATAGATATTGTTACCGCTATAAGAAATGTTTACAGCGGCGGCGGAATGCTGCCGCAGAGCCTGCGCGCTTTTGTTGGTTCTCTGTCGGCGCGCGGCAATCCCTGGTCGGGCGATCAGGCAAAAAGAAACGACTGGGCAAAAGAAAAATATCCTCTTTATAAAAAAGAAATGGAGTATCTTTTCTGGACCTGCTGCACTGTTTGTTATGATCCGCGCAATACAAGGCTGGCCAGAGCCACCGCTGAATTGTTGAATCAGGCGGCTTTGAGCTGGGGGATTCCCTCGGTAGATGTTAACTGCTGCGGCGAAAGCGTCAGAAAGGTCGGAGATCTGGAGCTTTTCGAACGGCTTAAAAGCGTAAATTTAAACTATTTTCAGACAAACAGCGTCGCCAAAATGATTACCGTCTCTCCTCATTGTCTGGTGACATTCAAAAAAGAATACGGTGAAGATTATAATATCGCGCACTTCAGCGAGATTCTCGCTTCTTTGATTAAAGAAGAAAAACTTAAGCCGAAAAAAGATTTTGGCGGCATCAAGGTGACTTACCATGATCCCTGTTATCTTGGACGCCATAGCGGAATTTACGACGCGCCGCGTGATGTCATTAAATCATTGCCCGGTGTTGAACTGGTGGAAATGGAAAGAAACCGTGAACAGAGCATGTGCTGCGGCGGCGGCGGCGGCGGATTGTGGATGGAAAAATTAAAAGGCGAGCGCCTGAGCGATTTGCGTGTTGAAGAAGCGCTGGCGACGGGAGCGAATGTTTTGGCTACCGCCTGCCCTTATTGCATCACGATGTTTGAAGACAGCATCCGCACGCTTAACGTTGATGATAAAATTGTCGTCAAAGACGTAACGGAACTATTACTCGAAAGTCTGGAAATTAATATTGATGAACCGGTCGGTGATGCGTGTGAAATCGTTTAATAATATTATGGGTAGCAGGAACCAGTAGCGGAATACTATTATGAGCAGAATAGGCGTTTTTGTTTGCCATTGCGGTTTGAATATAGCCAAGACAATCCGGGTTAGCGAATTGGCGGAATTCGCTTCGACACTGCCGGATGTTGTTGTTGCCCGTGATTACAGGTTCATGTGCTCCACTCCCGGCCAGGAAATGATCGCCAATGACATCAAAGAACACCGTCTGGACCGCGTGATTGTAACAGCATGCTCTCCGCTGATGCACGAGCATACTTTTCGCAAGGTTATAGAAAAAGCCGGTTTGAACCAGTATATGCTGACCATTGTCAACATCCGTGAACAGGTTTCCTGGGTGACCAGTGACATTGAGGAAGGCACAGCTAAGGCAAAGGCTCTCTTAAACGGCGCGGTTTACCGCGCGCGGCTTCTGGCGCCGCTTTCTTCCCGTGTTATTGATGTTAATTCCGACGTAATGGTGGTGGGCGGCGGTATCGCGGGTATCCAGGCGGCTTTAGAGCTCGCCAACACCGGCAAGAAAGTTTATCTGGTGGAAAAAAACTCCACCATCGGCGGCCATATGGCGCAGTTTGACAAAACATTTCCCACGCTGGATTGTTCCGCCTGTATTCTGACCCCCAAGATGGACGCCGTTTTGCAGCATCCAAATATTACGTTGATGACCTATTGTGAAGTTAGCGAGGTTAAAGGTTTTGTCGGCAATTTCGATATAAAAGTCCGGCAGAAGGCCCGCTATGTAAATCACGATAAGTGTAACGCGTGTCTCGCTTGCACGGAAAAATGTCCCGGTAAAGGTATTGCCGAGTGGGATGAGGGTTTGGTCAAGCGTAAAGCCATTTATATTCCTTTCCCGCAGGCCGTGCCGCAGAAACCTGTTATCGATAGAGAGCACTGCACTTTTTTCCTGAAAGGCAAGTGCCGCCTGTGTGAAAAAGTCTGCGAACAGAAAGCGATTGATTTTGAACAGCAAGACACGTTTATTGATGTAAAAGCCGGCGCGGTCATTGTCGCTACCGGCTACAATTTAATGGATACCAAGCCTCTCGTTCAGTACGGCTACGGTAAGTATCCCGGCGTGTACAGCGCGCTTGAAGTAGAACGATTATTTAATTCCGCCGGTCCCACCGGGGGTAAGGTAACGATGCGGGACGGCAAGGAGCCGCAGGCCATCGCTATTTTACATTGCATCGGCAGCCGCGATAAAAATAATTACGAGCATTGCAGCCGTGTCTGCTGTATGTATTCGCTCAAGTTCGCTCACCTGTTTAAGGAAAAAACGTCAGCCGATGTTTATCAGTTCTATATTGATATCCGCGCGGCGGGCAAAGGTTATGAAGAATTTTATAATCGCATTATTGAGGAAGATGTTAAATTCATTCGCGGTAAAGTCGCGCGCGTGGCACAAAGCGCTGATGAGCCGGGGCGCCTGATTGTCGAGGGAGAAGATACCATTACCGGAAAATTCGTTAAGCTGCCGGTGGATATGGTTGTGCTTTCTCCGGCGATGTTGCCCAGAGAAGATTCCAAAGATGTGGCGCGTCTGTTTAACTTAAGTACGGACAAGTACGGATTTTTTATGGAGCGGCATCCGAAACTTGCTCCTTTATCTACCATGTCCGAAGGAATTTTTATTGCCGGTGTCTGTCAGAGCCCCAAAGATATTCCCGACTCGGTCGCGCAGGCCAACGGAGCGGCGGCAGAAGCCCTGACGATTGTGTCGAAAGAAAAAATGGAGCTCGAAGCCACAACGGCGATGGTTAATCCTGCTTCATGTTGTGGTTGCCAAAACTGTGTACGTGTGTGTCCTTATGGAGCGCCGTCGTTTAATTATGAAAAGGGCGTATCCGAAATCAACGAGGCTTTATGTAAA
>DSAV01000081.1 GCA_011046295.1 Deltaproteobacteria bacterium
CGCCTGTATAAAGACCTGGCTTATTTGTTTGGGCTGGTCACTCCGCGTGAAGATTACGCCGAGGAAGCAGCGCAATGGCTGACGCTACTGCGCGAAAAGCTCGGCCCCGGAAGGCACAAAATTCTGGAATTGGGCGTGGGCGCGGGGCATAATCTTTCCTATCTGACGAATGACTTTGAAGCCACTGCGACAGATATATCGCCGGAGATGCTTGAGCTTTGTAAAAAATTAAATCCCGGCGTCAGGCTGCATCAGGGGGATATGCGCGATATCCGTCTGGGCCGCAAGTTTGACGCGGTTCTGATTCACGACGCCATCGTTTATATGCTCTCTGGGGACGACCTGCGGCGCGCGTTTGCGACGGCCGCGGCCCATCTGGAACCGGGCGGCATTTTCATTACCGGCCCCGATTACTACCGCGATACATTTGCCGGGCCGCGCTTGGAGCATTTCACCCGCTCTAACGAAGCGTTGGAGCTGACTTACATCGAATACGCCTGCGATCCCGATCCTTCCGATACCACCATGGAAATTATTTTTTTCTTTCTGATCCGTGAAAAAGGGCAACTGCGCATCGAGCATGACCGGCACACAACGGGATTGTTTCCTAGACCGGATTGGATTATGCTCATGCAGGCCGCGGGTTTTGCGGTGGAGCCAAGAATGATTACTTCCGGCGGCGCGCCTCATGAGTTGCTGGTGGGTACGCTTTCCCAAGTGCCGTAAAGATAGTTTTACGCGGAAATAATTTATTGTTCATTCCAAACTTTTTACCGGTAAAAGAAAGGAGGCAATAATGAAACTTAAAACAAAAGACGGAGGGTGGAATCCCTACTTTGCCGGCGCCTTGGTCGGAATTTTGGCCATCTTGTCGGTTTACGCCACCACGGCGCTCATGGGCAAAACAAACTACATCGGGGCGTCGACCACATTTGTCCGCGCCGTGGGTTTTGTCGAGCAGGTTTTCGCATCCGAACATGTCGCATCGAACGCCTATTTCGCGGCCACAAAAATCAAAGTGGACTGGCAGTTCATGCTCGTTATCGGCATTTTTCTGGGCGCGTTGATTTCTTCTTTGACTGACAAAAGCTTTAAGCTGGAAAAGGTGCCGCCCATCTGGCAGGAGCGCTTCGGTTCGTCGCTGGCCAAAAGAGGCGTGGGCGCTTTCCTGGGCGGCATTGTCGCGATGATCGGCGCGCGCCTGGCGGACGGTTGCCCCAGCGGGCACGGTTTAAGCGGCATGATGCAGCTATCGGCAAGTTCCTTTGTCGCGCTGGCGTTGTTTTTTGCCGCCGGCGTTCTGACCGCGGCGATTGTTTACAAAAGGAGGGCGTCATGAGCATCGAGCAAATTTTAGGTTTAATAACCGGTGTGGTGTTCGGATTTTTGCTGCAAAAGGGGCGGGTAATCCGTTTTGAAAAACAGATTGGCGCGCTTTTGATTAAAGATATGACGATATTCAAATTCATGCTCTCGGCCATTATGGTCGGCATGGTGGGTATATTTATTCTTTCCGATATGGGCATCACCACCTTGAGTCACAAACCGATGAATGTCGGCGCGGTAGTGATCGGAGGCATTCTTTTCGGCATCGGTTGGGCGGTGATGGGATTTTGCCCCGGCACGTCTTCGGCCGCTTTGGGTGAAGGCCGCCTACACGCCATCTTCGCCATTTTGGGGATGCTTGTTGGCGCGGCAATATTTGCCGAACTTTATCCGCTTTTGAGTTCCACCGTCATGGCGTGGAAAGACTTCGGCAAAATCGGCCTGCAAGACGCATTTAGCATATCGCATTGGGTGCTCGTGCCGATTTTCTGGGCGGCCGTGATTGGCCTGTTCTTCCTGTTCGAGAAGAAAGGGTTGTAGGCTGAGTTTGTCAACCCCAATCCACCGGTTAATGCCGGTGGATTGGCATTGCCTCCATAACATAATCTTTGCTTTTGAAGAGGATTTGTCCATTTAAGAAACATCGGTGTAATATATTGTTAATGCTAATCATCCATAAGAAAAAATATATTTTACATTGATTATTGAACGATAGAGAGATGACGATAAAGACTTGGTATTTTGAAACTTCTGCCCTCAATGAATTTGCTAAAGGAAAAACGGTAGAAGATGCTATAGCGACAAGAGCATTCCAGCAAGTACGTGGCAGAAAGTGGATTACTTCTCCTGTTACATTTTGGGAAATTCTTTTAATGGGGGATGATTTAAAAAAGGAAAAACTAATTTTTTTTGCACAACATTTGTTAGATAGAGAACTTCTGCCTTCGCCAGAAGAAATTATAACTGAGTACATTGATCGCGGTTTTCCTTTAAAAGAAAAGCCTCGTCCTTTAATCTCCAAAAGTCAGATAGCTGCAACATGGAGAGATTTGGTAGATGTGCCTCAAAAAACATTTATTTATGACAAGGGAGAGCTGAAGTCCAGAGTTGCATTATTAAAACCATTTAGCAAGATGATTCATCAAATAATGAAAGGAAATGATGTTCCGCTAATGCCCAGTGATTTAAAAAGCGGTATACATGCTACCCTTGAAGAAACCTTGAACGCGCTAAAGTTTGTAAAAGAGAAAGAATACGATGCTGAACAAAGAAAATTATTCAAGATAGCAATTTTTTATATGATGCTTATCCTCTGTGCTGAAGTTGGATTTGAAAACCATTTTCTACGTGCATTCTGGAATAAAATTGGTATTAATAATACCAAGCTAAGAATTTCCTATGCGTTAGAACACTTTGAACCATTAATCTATCAGGGGCCACTAGCTGCTATGGCAACTATGGCATATTGCCAGTCAAAGCTAAATTTTTCTAGAGGGGTATTTTTCGATAATTTGCATTCTTTTTATATTACATATGTAGATGTGTTCTTTACTAAAGATGAGCATTTCAAGAATTTAAGGTCGTATTTAGGTAGTCATCAAAACGCAAATAAGATAATTCATTTTGATGAGGTTGAGTTCACAAGTTATAAAAGAGATAGCAATGTGATTAAAGGGCCCATCATCAGTTGATAAGCATTTACATAAGAATCAAACGGTTTCATAATTCAGGATACAGCATATCGAATTATAACGTATAGTGAGCATGGGTTTATTTTTAGTTAAATACGTCAAACTGGATTGCCGGGTCTCCCCGCATTCCCAGGCATTCACCGGGGTTTCCTTCCGGGCAAGTGAGCCCGGCAATGACATGTCTTTTGATTGCGGTTTTAAAGCAGAGATGATCTCAAGGCGGCAATAAAAACCAAGTGTTTAGTGCTGTTTAAAAATGTTCAGATGCAAGGCATCAGGAAAACTTTTAAACATTAAGATGAACGTCATTCCGTACAAGCGTAGCGCGATACGGAATCCAGAACTTAAGAAAACTGGATTGCCGGGTCGAGCCCGGCAATGACAGGTTTATTGTTGATTGTAACTAATTCTTAAAAACCGCACCCGTCGACGCCGACGTCACCATCTTCGCGTAGCGCGCCAGGTCACCAGCGAAAAAAATACTTGCTAATTTAGCCGAGACTGCATATATTCTTACTGGTAAGATTAAAGTGTTAAAGGAGGAAAAGATGGCTGAAGTTGCCACAACCAGGATGTCCAGCAAAGGACAGATTGTTATTCCCGAAGACATAAGAAAAAAACTCCGCCTGAAGGAAGGCTCCAGGTTCATGGTCTTGGGAGAAAAAGATGTGGTTATTTTGAAGAATATAACCTCTCCGTCATTGGATGAATTTGACACGCTGATAAAAACGGCGCGCCGACAGGCAAAAGAAGCGGGGCTGAAAATATCCGATGTAAGAAAAATTATCTCGCAGGCGAGAGATAGTAAATGAAAGTTATTTTAGATACCAATGTTCTCATTTCCGGTATTTTTTTCAGCGGCCCGCCAGCGAAGATTTTAGAAGCATGGCAAGACAGAAAATTTACACTGGTCATTTCGCCCGAAATATTCCTAGAATATAAAAAAGTGGCCGAAAGAATTTGTAAAAAAACCCGCCCATCGATATCGACCAAATCTTGAATTTAGTGGCTCAAAATGCGCAAATAGGTCAAACGAAGAAAGTGGATGCAAAGAGCTGTCGCCATCACGCGGATGTTAAATTTATTTCCTGCGCTCTGGGCAGTAAAGTTCAATTAATAGTGAGCGGCGACAAGCATCTTTTGGAAATGGACGGTTTCCGGAAAATTAGCGTCATCAAGCCACAAACATTTCTGGCCGATTATATTAAATAATCGGCCAGGGAAATTTCCGGGTTGAGAAAATTCTTTTAATCCTTGAATACCGCCCCCGTTGAAGCGGATGTCACCATTTTAGCATAGCGCGCCAGATACCCCGTGGTAATCGCCGGTTTTTTAATCTTCAGCGA
>DSAV01000007.1 GCA_011046295.1 Deltaproteobacteria bacterium
CAGGTGGAGCATGTCTTCAGAGATATGAAGTCCATCCTTGAAACCAGACCCGTATATCATCAGAGGGATGAAGCAATAAAAGGACATGTGTTTTGCAGCTTTCTTGCATTGGTGCTCAGAAAGTGTCAGCGGCGGCGTGATAGTTTAAGAAACCGGCGGATTAAAAATCCAAATCATAAAATGCAAAAAACAACCTGTGCCGGAACCGTTTTTCAGATTCCGGCGCAAGGTTTTTAAACAGTTCAGAGTTCGATCTGATCTTTCATTCGGTAGCTTTTACCCTCTATAACGGCAGTTTCCGCGTGGTGCAGCAATCTGTCGAGGATGGCAGAGGTCAGCGTGCTGTCGTTATTAAAAATTTCCGGCCAATTTTTAAAGGCTTTGTTGGAGGTAATGACCAGGGCCCCTTGCTCATAACGTCCGCTGATAACCTGGAACAAAAGGTCTGAGCCGGATTTATCGATAGGCAAAAAGCCCAGTTCGTCCAAGATCAATAGAGAGGGCCGGGTATATTTTTTCAGTTCCTGTTTCATACGTCCCGCCTTCTGGGCAGCAGCAAGAGTATTGATGACATCAACGGCAGTTGCAAAGAGAACCGTTTCGCCTTTCAGGCAGGCGGCATAGCCCAGCGCTGAAGCCAGGTGGGTTTTTCCCAGACCCACGCCGCCAAGGAAGATAATGTTGGATTTTTCTTTGACAAACTGCAGCCTGAAGATGTTCTGAACCTGAAGGCGGTTGATTTTTTTGGGCCAGGTCCAATTAAATTGATCCAGGGTTTTGATGACCGGGAAGCGGGCCACGCGAATGCGGCGCTGTATGGAGCGGTCACGGCGCAAGGCCGCCTCTCCATCGGCGAGTTTTTCCAGGTAATTGACATGTGACCAGTGTTTTTGTGAAGCCTGGGCGGCCAGATCCTGGTACTGGTCTTTCATAAAGGGAAGTTTCAGATATTTCAGGTTTTGTTCCAGGTTGTCTGGAGGCCTTTTTTTGTCAGTCATGGTCTTTCCTTTCGTAAATGGTCAGATCGGGTTGTTCGATTTTAATGTCGAGAAGATCTTCGCGTCGGGTCAGATGCAGTGCGCCGGCTTCGGGCAGACAGCGTGAGCGCTGTTCGAGAAGGTTTGCGATATATTCACAGGAGAACGCCTCAAAGGTAAAGGCATCTTCCATGGCCCGTGCCACGGACTCAAGAGGGTATATTTCGCTTAAAGCCACAATTTTTCGAACGTGATGGTAAGGGTTCATGCGGCGCTGTTCCAGCTTGCGGTAGTATTGTTCAGCCTTTGGAGACAGGGTTAAAAAACGCATGAAGATTTTCTGATTCCGTGCTTTTTTGCGTTGAGCCAAAAGTTCCCGGGGATGATCAGGATCTTCAAAGTCCCGGTACCGATCATAGCTGCGGACATGGCGTGCAATCAGCTTGTCATTGCAATAGATACAAAGCCTGTCCGGATAGGTCTTGAGCGTAAGAGCTCTGCCGGCATACTCAGCCGGCACAGAGTAGCGGTTGGTGTCGATGGTAATGCGGAACTGGCTTGAGGCCCTAACCTGACTGACAGTGGCGATATCAAACGGATTTACAGGCAACGCGTTCAGACAGGGCCGTTCTTCTTTAAAGAGTTCAAGGGGCTTTTTACGGGTTTCTCCGTGGATACGCACATTGGCGACCGTATCGATCCAGTAACGGGCTGCGGGATTAACCGCGGTAAAGTCCGGGATGTCCAGACCGGCGAGGAAATTTTTTTTGACATAACCGACGGCGTTTTCCACCCGGCCTTTTTCGTTTCCTTTGCCGACACTGCAAGGGGTAATGTTAAAGCCACAGTGATCGGCAAAATCTAAATATTTGGGATTAAACACCGGGGTTTGTCCCACAATACGGCTGAGCACGGCCGATTTAAGATTATCAACCATGATCTTTTTGGGGACGGAGCCAAAGTATTCAAAAGCGTTCTGATGGCAGGCCAAAAAATGTTGCATGGTCTGCGAGACGGTAAACTCCACATACATCATGCGGCTGTGACAAAGCACCATGACAAAGAAGCTGAGTCTGCGATGGGTTGATCCCACGTTGACGGAACCGTAGGAGGCCCAGTCGACCTGGGCGCACTCGCCCGGGGCAAAAGAAAGCTTTAGAAAAGCACGGGTTTTGGGCGGTCGCACTTTACGCACATAATCTTTGACGATGGTGTAGCCGCCGTCAAAACCATTGTCTTTGATACGCAAAAGGATTTGTGCTGCGCTATAGGGGTACTTTTCCAGCATCTGTACGATCTGATTTTTAAACGGATCCAATTTGCTGGATATGTCTGCTGATTTACGCATGCGATAGCGCTTTTCGTTGAGCCACTTGTCAACGGTTTTAAAAGACAGGCCCATTATTGCTGCAATCTGATTGCAATTGAGGCCATCTTTTTCATGGTAACTTTTAATTTTCATGAAGGTTTCGTAATCGATCATGCGGCTTCCTCCCTGGCTTTTTTGAGGATGCTTCCCAGGCTGAGAGGCTGCTCCATAGATCTTTTAGCCGTATGACTGATATCCAGGCTAAGGACCTGGTAGAGGGGCTCTTGCCAGGCAATCATGCCGTTTTGAACGAGGTTGTTTCTGGCGTTTTGCAGCGCGTTCGGATCCATGGAAAGACGCTGCATAATCGATTTGTCCCCATAGTAGCTCAGGCCCTCAGCGTCATCAACGGTGACTAAAAACAGGTACAATGCTGCAGCGGGGTGGGTTAATTTTTCGATGTGCCGGTCACGGACCAGCCGGTGATCGACCCAGCTGAACTGTTCGGGAACTTTACGGATGCGATGTTTCAAGATGGGCAGTTTCGTCATATCGTCCTCCTTTTGGGGTTGCAGGGTTAATAATATCCTGTCCCAATTGTTGCAGACGACGGACGGTTTTGGCGATGTCATCTTGTAACGCAAGGCCGGTAAAGCTGGCGATTAATCCTATCAAAACAGAAGGTTGGGGGGTTAAGAGATCTTGTAACGCACCGCATCCTGATTCGTTAGTATCGTTAATGTTTACAGAAGGTTGTCCGATTAAGGGATCTTGTAACGCATTTTGTGTTTTTCGCCAGTACCCGGGATGGGTCTTTCGCCACTGTTGAACACGGGAGACATTTTCAGGGCCGCGAAAGTAGTCACGGTTCTCCGGTTTGCTCAGCCAGCGGCGTTGACTGGCCTTTTTACTGGCATAGCGGCATTTAGGTTCCGAACAATAATTTTGACGTTGAGTGTTGCGTGGATCGGGAATGAATAACTTTTTGCAATGCTTACATCTTTTCTTTTTTGTAGCCCCCATGGTTTACGCTCCTCCAAGGGGGGAATATAAGAAAAAAATGTTCATGGGTTAACGAAAAAAACGAAAAACTACCTGAAGAAAACGGAAGAATATTTTATAAAATGGATTTTGGGGAAGAATATGCAGAAGAAAATCTAAGACAATAAATCGGCAGTTTCAAACCGCTGAAGAATATATAGTTTCAGATCGCCGCTGACACCCCTACAAAGGTGACACCATCACTGCTGATCGTCGGATGTATCTCCATCTATATTTTTCTCCGGAGCGTGCACTGGAGGAGGAGAAAGCCTTCAACAACCGTTTGGCCGATTGGCAGAAAGAATTGGAAAGTGGTCAGCGCCATCCGGATCATGAGAAGCAGTATGCTAAATATTTTGAGGTGAAAAGCACGCCCGTTCGGGGCACGAAGGTTGTTGCCAAGGAAGAAGCCATAGCAGTGGCAACACGTAATTACGGCTACTTTGCCCTGCTGAGCAACGAGATAACGGATGCTGTGGAGGCACTGGAGATCTACCGGAACAAGGATCTGGTCGAAAAGGCCTTCGATAATCTGAAAGAACGGCTGAATCTGCGCCGTGTGGCAGTCTCATCGGAACAAAGCCTCGATGGCAAGCTCTTTGTACAGTTCATCGCTCTCATCTTTTTATCCCATCTCACGAGAAAGATGCAGGAAAACAACCTGTTTAAGTATCATACACTCCAGGAGATTCTTGATGACCTCGATGTCATTGAATGCTTTGAAGTGCCGGGCCAACAACTACAGGTCGGCGAAACAACCAAACGTCAGATGGACCTTTATTCCACATTGGGCGTCACTTCGCCTGCCTCGTTACAATAACACGGGAATTAAGGAGACATAGAAAAAATCAGAGAGATAGGAATAGGGAACATTATCATAATACGGGGGATCGGTGAATACGGCATCAAAGAAGTTGTCGGGATGGGACAAGGATGTGGCAGAGGATTGGTTTACTACAGAGGAAATTTCATTTTTAATACTTGAAAAATGTTCGACTATCTCACCTGTAA
>DSAV01000061.1 GCA_011046295.1 Deltaproteobacteria bacterium
GTGATGATTCCCATCGGCTGGCATTTTTTGAAAGATTATCAAAAAGAAAGGCTTATCATATTTTTTAATCCCGAACGAGACCCACTGGGAGCCGGGTATCATATAATTCAGTCCAAAATTGCCGTCGGTTCGGGCGGTTTTTTTGGCAAAGGTTTTTTAAGCGGCACACAGACACAATTAAAATTTCTACCGGAACAACGGACAGATTTTATTTTCTCCGTGTTCGCTGAGGAATGGGGTTTTATCGGGGCATTTATTTTGATTATTCTTTTTATGTCGCTTATCCTTTGGGGTTTAAAAATTGCCTTGCATGCAAGAGACTTATTAGGCATTATTATAGCGTTCGGCATAACGGCGCTTATTTCCTGGCAGGTTTTTATCAACCTGGGAATGGTTTTGGGAATGCTGCCTGTTGTTGGTATTCCGCTTCCTTTTTTAAGTTACGGTGGCTCAGCGATGATTTCTCTAATGGCCTGCCTGGGATTGTTAATGAATATCAACATGCGAAAATATGTTTATCATCGATAGATTATTACTTGCACGTACGGGAACGGTTTCTATTACCTCCGACAGTTATTAAAAAAGATTAGGAATCAAGGAGATGCATTATGTGGGAGAAAAAACAGAAAAACGAAGAAATCAAGGCAATTTTAGGAAAGGGAGCGGAATTTATCGGCAAGCTTATTTTCGATGGCTCCGTGCGTATTGACGGAGATTTCGAAGGGGAAATTAACGGGAAAGGTTCTTTGGTTATCGGCGAAGGCGCGGCAATCAAGGCCACTATTTCCGTCAAAAGCATTTATATAAGCGGTGAAGTACAAGGTGATATGGAGATATCGGAAAAAGTTCACATTAACTCCAGCGGCAAGTTCACTGGTAATGTTCAGACGCCCGTGATGGTCATGGAAGAAGGCGCTTTTTTTGACGGCAAATCCGCTATGTCCGGCAAGGGGCAGCACAGGCCAACCGAACCTGAAGCAGATTAGCCGTAAAGACGCCATAAAAAAGTTGTTGTGAAAAAAACAAATATAATCAGGTGTATTAGCGGGTAAGTGCGCCTGATTATTTTTTCGTAGTTTCCCCTAAAAAATTAGACTGCCGGTCAGAAAAAGCTTGACATGGCCACACGCTTGTGATTAGTAACCAAGCGGGTTTTGGGTATCAATAGTAAGAGTTTCCGCAAGTATTGACATTACGATGTATTCAAAACACCTTCATTGCCAAGCAATAGAAATTAGACGATTGAGGTAAAGCATAAAATGAAATCGGCCGGGTGAACAAAAACAATGTTCAGTACTCGGCCTTTTTTGCTTAAAAATGCAAGGGGCAAAAAATGGTCACCGTTCTTCCAGATTTAACACTTTTTGTACAAATGATTACGTTTTTGGTTCTGGTCTTCGTTCTGAATGTTTTGCTTTACAAACCTATCTTGGGCATCATAGACGGCCGTAAAAAACAGCTTGAAGAATTAGAAAACGAAATTCAGCTTTTTAACGATTCCGTCAGCAAAAAGGCCGCCGAATACGAGGAAAAACTAAAAGAGGCAAAAAAGAGCGCTTCCGAGTTAAAAAATGAGATAATCAGCGAAGGCGCTGAACAAGCAAAAAAAATCGTCGATGAAGTTCGTGCTGAAATACCTAAGATGACACAGGAATTTCAGCAAAAAATTGAAAAGGAGATTAAGGCAGCGCAGCAGGTGCTGGATAATCAATCAAAAGCTTTATCGCAGGAAATTGCCCAAAAGGTTCTGGGAAGGAATGTTAAATGAAAAACATTTTTCGACAAAGAAAATTTCTTTTTTGTTTGTCTCTGGTTGTGATTTTGTTGTTTGCCGGCGCCGCAGGCGCGGCGGCTCCGGAAGGCGGCCATACCAAAGATGACTGGATTGAACTTGCCTGGAAAACCTTAAACTTTATCATCCTGGTGGGGTTTTTGTATTGGCTTCTGGCGCCAAAAATCAAGGCTTTTTTCATCGACCGCCGTAAAGATATCAAAGAATCCTTGGAGAGCACGGCGGCACAAAAAAGTGAGGCTGAAAAAAAATACCGCGATTACGCGGAAAAAATAGATAAGGCATCCTCTGAAATTGATAGCATTTATGAAATGATCAAAGCTCAGGGAGTCGCTGAAAAACAAAAGATAATCGACGACGCGCAGAAAGTTGCTCAAAAGATGAAGGAAGACGCGAAGGCACGTATCGGGCAGGAGCTGCAGAAGGCAACGGCGCAATTACGGATTGACGCGGTTGAGCTTTCCGTAAAAATGGCGGAAGAAATATTAAAAAAGAACATTACCGAAAAGGATCATGAAGCCATGATCAAAGAATACATGGATAAGGTGGTGAGTAAAAATTGATCAGCAACATTTCCAAGCGCTATGCTCGCGCTTTTTTTGAAATCGCGGCAAAAGAAAAAAAACTCGAACAATATTATTCAGAATTAAAAAAATTTTCCGCACTTATCGCTGAAAACAAGTCATTAAAAGAATTTTTAAGCAACCCGATATTCGACCAGGAAAATAAAAAAGCCGTTGTGGAAAAACTAATCAGCAAGCTCGGTTTCTACGCCATGACCGCCAATTTTCTTAAATTACTAGTTGACAAAAGAAGGGTCGATTCTCTGCCGGATATCGAAGTCTGTTACCGGCAATTAATGGACGACGCGCTGAAAAAAGTCCGTGTTAGCGTTAAGAGCGCGTTTCCACTTTCGGACAAAATGAGGGAACAGATAAACGCGAATATGGAAAAAATAACCGGCAGGAAAGCGGAAATGACGGTGGAAACGGACCCCGGTCTTTTAGGCGGCATAATCATAAGCGTCGGAGATACACTTTATGATGGCAGCGTAAAAAACCAGTTGAACAATATGAGAAATCTCTTAGGGGAGGCAAGATAAGGCATGGAGACGATTAGAGCGGAAGAAATAAGTCAAATTATTTCTGAACAAATTAAAAGCTACGAAAAAAAACTGGATATAAGCGAAACCGGAACAGTACTGTCCGTGGGGGACGGAATCGCCAGGGTTTACGGAGTGCAAAACGCCATGGCCATGGAACTTCTGGAATTTCCCGGCGGCATTTTAGGAATGGTCCTCAACCTGGAAACGGATAACGTCGGCGTTGCCGTTCTGGGCGAAGTTACCCATATCAAAGAAGGCGATATAGTAAAAAGAACGGGGAAAATTGCCCAGGTGCCGGTTGGTGAAGGCTTGCTGGGACGCGTTATCGATGCAACAGGCGCCCCTCTTGACGGCAAAGGCCCCATTGAGACAAATGAGTTTCGTCGCATCGAAATGGTCGCCCCCGGTGTTATTCAGCGCCAGCCGGTCAATGAACCGATGTACACGGGCCTGAAAGCCATAGACGCCATGACTCCCATCGGACGCGGACAGCGCGAATTGGTTATTGGCGACCGCCAAATCGGCAAGACCGCCATTTGTGTGGATGCGATTATCCGCCAGAAAGATACGGGTGTAAAATGCATCTATGTCGCCATTGGCCAGAAAAAATCCACGGTTGCCCAGGTTGTGGAAAACCTTAAAAAACACGACGCTCTTTCTTACACTTGTGTTGTTGCGGGATGCGCTTCCGATCCGGCAACTCTTCAGTACATTGCCGCTTATGCCGGCTGCAGCATCGGTGAATATTTCCGTGATAACAAACAGGACGCACTCATTATCTATGATGACCTGTCCAAACAGGCCGTCGCTTACCGGCAGATTTCTCTGCTTTTACGCCGTCCTCCCGGACGCGAAGCTTTCCCGGGCGATATTTTTTACAACCATTCACGGCTTCTCGAGCGCGCCGCGCGTGTGAGTCCCGATCTGGGGGGTGGTTCTCTTACCGCCCTGCCGGTTATTGAGACACAGGCCGGCGATGTTTCCGCCTATATTCCGACCAATGTTATTTCGATTACCGACGGACAGGTTTACCTGGAACCGAGCCTGTTCTTTTCCGGTATCCGCCCGGCCATCAATGTCGGATTGTCCGTTTCCCGCGTTGGCGGCGCTGCTCAGGTCAAAGCGATGAAACAGGTCGCCGGAACGTTGAAGCTGGACCTCGCGCAGTACCGCGAACTTGCGGCTTTTGCCCAGTTCGGCTCCGATCTGGATAAATCGACACAGGCACAGCTCGACAGAGGGGTTCGCCTGGTGGAGTTGCTCAAACAACCGCAATTCGTGCCGCTGTCCCTTTCCCGACAGGTTGTCGCTCTTTTTGCCGGAACAAGGGGTTTTATTGACAAGTATCCGGTAGAAAAGGTTCGTGTATACGAAGAGCAGCTTCTCGATTTTGTGGAAAGCAAACATCCGGAAATTTA
>DSAV01000152.1 GCA_011046295.1 Deltaproteobacteria bacterium
CACGTATGCTGAAACGTCATCCTCTACTTGCCATACGCCATCTGCTGCATGGCCGCAGGAAAGCTCCACCTCCCCGAAAAGGTTGAACCCACTATTCCTTTATGTTATAAATTGAATAATCCTCATCCTCGAAAATTGCGCATTACAGTCCCAAATATAAAAAATTTAGGAGGTGTAGACGCGATGACTCAAGAATCAAAAATAAAAGAACAGCACGAAGAACAGCACCTGGAAAAACTTACCATTAAAAAATTACAGGAAATCGCCGCTCAATTCCCGCATGAACGGGCGATTCATGACATGAAAAAAGAAGAGCTTATCGCTTTCATCAAACAGGCCAAAGGGATAAAAGATGAAGCGCCCGCGCACAAACACAAGCATAAGGGAAAAATCAAAATGGCCAAGCCCGAACTTAAGGCCAAAATCCGTGAACTGAAAAAGCTGCGCCTGCAGGCGCTCGACTCTGGTGAAAGCAAAGAAGCTGTCACGCTACGCCTTCATATTGCCCGGCTAAAAAAATTATCCAGACGCGTTGCCGACTCTGTCTGAATTGCGAGAAAATATCATCCGCCGTATATTGAAAAATATTTACCGCGTAGCCGGAGGAAAGTCTATCATTCGGCTTTAATATATAGCCGCCGGTAATTGCCGCGGCTAATAAGGCACAATAGCAATTATCAATTTAGCCATAAGGCAGCTTGTTAAAAATCGAGCGTGGTATCCAGTTCTTCATCTTTAACTTCGAATACGGTATTGTGTGGCGACAGCGCTTCTTTGTAGTAAAATTCCGGCAAACGGTTATCCTTGCTCGTAATGCCCGCCTTCTGGTTAAACTCTCTTTCCATTTTTATCGTGCGCATACCCAGCTCGGCGATGGCGTTTCCTTCCAACTGCTTGCCGATTTTCGCGCTGATGGCCTGCACCAGCGCCGCGCCGGTTTCCGGCGCGGCCAGAGCAACAGCCGCCAAAATGCACATGCCGACGCTATCCATTGCCGCCATGGCAATCTGAGAATTGCGCGAAGCGGCAACCTGGCCCTCCGGCTTCAGCGGATCGAGTTTTTTTGTCATATACAAGCCGAAGACATTGCCCGCGGTATGGTCAGCGCCCATTGTTGAGGTAGCGTAAGTAACGCCAAGTCCCTGCATCGCGCGGGGATCATAAGCGGCAACACTTTGTCCTTTGACCGCCGGAATGCGATGATGTTTGAAATGACGCCCTACCGCCTCCGGGCCATCGCCGAGAATTTTGCCCATTTCTGATCCCTTGGCTATTTCTTCGATCATCTCTATTGCCGCCTGCCCATCGCCGAACTTTTTGTATCCCGCGTCCATCGCCACGGCAATCGCCACGCCGGTGTTCATCGTATCCAGACCGATATCGTCGCACAAGAAGTCAAGACGCGCAATTGCGTCCAGATCCTTGATGCCGGTCATCCCGCCCAGCGCCCATATTGTTTCGTATTCTAGCGAAGAGGTAACGTACTTTCCCTTGCTGTCATTAAAAATATTGGAACAATGAATGGCGCATTGGGCGCAACCCATATGCCCGGGTCCGCCGCCTCGCTCTTTCATGACTTTGCTTAAAGTTTCACCACTGATATTTTCCCAGCCGTCGAGAACTCCTTTAGTCGCATTATAACTGGGAAAAGCGCCCATGGCGTTTATCGCCCCCAGGATTCCCGCAGTGCCGAAATTGCCCAAAAGCTGGCCGGTAAAGGGGTTTTCCTTCAATTTTTGGGCAAAAGTTTTTGCCGCTTCTTTGAAAGCTTCGGGATCGGCGATGGCATCGGCGCTTTTGCCGCGCCTGTCCACGACCAGCGCTTTTAAACCTTTGGCGCCCATTACCGCACCGACGCCGCCGCGCGCCGCCGCCCGACAGGGACGATTATCGACATCGGAAGTCTGGATGGAAGCCGATTTCATCAGATATTCTCCGGCAGGCCCAACGCACATGACAGAAATTTTGCTGCCGAAGGAATCAATTAACTTTTCCATCATTTTATAGGTGCGCATGCCTTTATATTCATCAGCTTTAATCAGACTGGCTTCGCCTTTTTCATCGATGCCCAGGATAAACATTTCCCCCGGCGCGGATTTTCCTTCCAACACTATCGCCGTAATCCCCAAATGCCCTAGCGCGGCGGCAATGGTTCCTCCGCCGTTGCTTTCCTTGATTGTGCCGGTAAGCGGACTTTTTGTGCCCACCGAAATCCGGCTGGTGTTGACAAAATTTGTTCCGCTCAAGATCCCCGGGGCAAAAATAAGCTTGTTTTCCGGCCCCAGGGGATCGCACATAGGCGGTACCTCTCTATTAATTATCGCCGCCGTCAGCGCTCTTCCACCCAAACCAAAATAATCTTTAGGAACATCTTCCACGCAAATATTCTTTTTCGACATATCAACTCTGATAATTTTCATGGCTGGTCTCCTTTATCTATATTTTTTATTTCAATTTTGATAAACCACTAAAAAAGATGGAAATTGTGGAAATGGTTTGCCGGCTGTTTTTCCGCAATAGAATGATTTCATCCGGCAGCTTCAGATGGGGAAAATATAAAGCAAAGCAAAAAAGGCGTCAAGAACAAAGAGCCTGCGTCTTCAGGCGCTTTTGAGGGCGTTTTTGATTTTACCCGCGTAATCGCTGATAATTTTTAAAAGCCCGGCATTGTTACTATTTTCGGCAATAAGTTTGACCAGGGCGGAGCCTACGACAACGCCGTCTGCCAATTTACCGATTTCGCGCGCCTGTTCGGGCTTAGAAATGCCGAAACCCACGGCCACCGGTAATGATGATATTTTACGAATTTTTTTCAAGTCCGCTTCAATATCAACAATCTTGGGAGCCGCTGTCCCGGTAACCCCGGTAATGGAAATGTAATAGAGAAAGCCTGTGGCCGCAGCGGCGATTTTTTTCGCTCTTTGCATTCCCGTGGTGGGAGCGACCAGGGAAATAAAATCAATGCCTGACGCTTCGGTAAACTGCCGCAGCTCGTGCGCTTCTTCCGTCGGCAGATCAACCACCAATACGCCATCCACTCCGGCTTCGCGGGCGTTTTGGGCAAACTTTTTCACGCCGTAGGAGAAAATAGGATTAAAGTAACCAAAAAGAACAACAGGGATCTGTGAAACCTCTCTTATTTGAGCAACTGTTTGCAAAACACCCGTAAGTGTTGTTCCCGCTTTAAGCGCGCGCTGGGCTGCTTCCTGAATAACGGGTCCGTCCGCGGTGGGATCCGAAAACGGAACCCCGATTTCCACAATATCCACACCCGCCTTTTCGAGAGCAAAAATAATTTTTTTTGTCATCTCCCGCGACGGATCTCCCGCCGTCAAATACACGACAAGCGCTTTTTCTTTTTTCGCGCGCAGTTCATCAAATTTTTTTCCGATACGAGTTGCCATTATATATCTCCCTTCTCGGCTATCGTCTGCGCGTCTTTATCGCCGCGTCCCGAAAGACAAACAATTATTATTTTATTTTTATTCATCTGCGGTGCAATCTTCATGGTATAAGCCAGAGCATGCGCGCTTTCCATGGCGGGAATAAGTCCTTCCTGACGGGACAAAAAACAAAAGGCATCAATTGCTTCCTTGTCGGTTACCGTTACGTATTCCACTCTCTTGGTTGCGTGAAAATAAGCGTGCTCCGGGCCCACGCCGGGATAATCGAGACCCGCGGCAATGGAATAAGCGTCACGCACCTGCCCGTGCGCGTCCTGCAAAACGTAAGTCTTATTTCCATGCAAAACACCCACGGCACCGGCATTGATGCTGGCGGAATGTTCTTTGGTGTTAAGCCCGTAACCGGCTGCCTCCACGCCGAACATTTTTATCTTAGTATCCTTATGGAAAGAATAGAACATGCCCAGCGCGTTGCTGCCGCCGCCCACGCAAGCCACCAACACATCTGGATTGCGTCCCTCTTCTTTTTTAATCTGTCTTTTGGTTTCCCTGCCGATAACTGATTGAAAATTGCGCACCATCACGGGATAAGGATGCGGTCCGGCGGTCGTGCCGATGATATAGAATGTGTCGCGCACACTGGATACCCAGTAACGCATCGCTTCATTCATCGCGTCTTTCAGCGTCGCGGCGCCGCTTTTGACCGGAATCACTTCCGCGCCCAGTATTTTCATGCGAAAAACATTGGGCGCCTGACGGCGGATATCTTCTTCGCCCATGAATATTTTGCACTCCATGCCGAAAAGAGCCGCGACGGTGGCGGTCGCGACACCGTGCTGTCCCGCGCCTGTCTCGGCGATAACTTTTTTCTTGCCCATCCGGCGCGCCA
>DSAV01000214.1 GCA_011046295.1 Deltaproteobacteria bacterium
ACTCACGCTAATTTGCAGGTCAACCCGCATGCCGTTTATCTTTTTAAGGAGGACGGAAGCTACCAGGGGAAAAGACTTTACCTTACCAAAATTTGCGAAGAAAAAAACAACCCGTTAATTGACGAAATCCGCCGGAAAAAGTTCAAGAAAACAGAGAACCAATACAAAAGCGGCCCTAAATATCTGATTTATTTTAAGCTGGATAAGATTATTCCGTTAATGGGAGCAGGCGATTAAAATCAGTCTGAAAAGTAATAGAAGAAAAACGGAGAGCTTAGTTTTAAAAAGCTCTCCGTTTTTTAATTTTAGCTTTTTAGAAATTCATCAAGAGTCCGATGTTTGCTCCGTATCTGTGCGTTTTGCTGGCGGGCTCATATGCTGATGAGCCATAGCCGATGAATTCCCAATCACTTTTCCCAAAAGCGCTGTATTCATACCAGGGGGTAAGCACAATACCCAACTCATTGGTAAATTTATAGGTTACGGGCATTTCCACATGAGCGCCAATGCGATTACCCAAAATAAATTTTGTATCCTGATAGCCTATGTAGGAAAAACCAGCCTTCATTTTGCCGTGAACCATAAAATTGGCAGAGGCGGAAAGGGAAACATTAAATGCTGGTGTTATATCAAAATCCGCTTTAATTCCCACTGGTATGTAGTGCCATTTGTACGTTTCTTCAATCCAGGATGTATCAAATGCGAAGATATATCTATTTTTTCCTCGTTCCCAATACTGGAAACCGTAACCAAAATAAGGAATTAGTGAGAAATTTTTCCCCAGTGGTATAGTGTATCCAATATTCCCTTCGAATTTGAACAGCCGTGCATCCTGGTCATTATATTTTACCGGGTCTCCCATGTTGTTTGATCCGTCGTAAGTTATGTCGTTTGCCGCATAGCTCACATAAGCGCGCGCGTACACAGTGGAGGGTCTCTTAAACGCATAGTCAATGTATACTCCGGGGAGCAGGCCGTATTCTTCGCTCTTTAAAGGTGGGGACAAATCTTCCTTATAGTCGAATCGATATAAAGTCATCCCAACCTTAAGAAAAGAATTTTTTTGGTAAGCCTGATATTGCGCCGCGGCCGGAATGCTCAAAGACAGAAAAATCGCTGTTGCCAGATAAATAATTAATGTCTTTTTCATAAAAAATCCTCCTTTACTTTACCCTGTAAGTTTACCCCTTTTTTTGCACATTTTTAACTTTTAATTTATATTTGTAAAGAAAAAATCGAAATTTTTTTGGGGTAAAATAATGTTAGTTAAAATAAGTAACTAATTTTATTTTGTAATTAATCATAGAGCTTGTGTTTTGTGAACATTCATGTGTTTGCTTATCGTCGGAAATGCAATTAATTTTAAATTTCTTGAGTAAAAATTTCATTACTGATATGAAGGAATTTTTTTGAAAAATCTATTCCAAGGATGTTGGATATGCAAAACCCAAATTTTAGTTCAGGCCCCTGTAGCAAAAGGCCAGCGTGGAATATTGATGTATTGAAGGGCGCGCCGGTTGGCCGCTCGCACCGTTCCGCACTGGGAAAAGAAAGACTCATCAAAGCCATTAACGAAACAAGAAATATCTTAAAAATTCCGTCAGATTACCTTGTGGGAATTCTGCCCGCTTCCGATACCGGCGCTTTTGAATGCGCCATGTGGTCACTTCTGGGTCCCAAGCCGGTCACCGTTTTGGTTTGGGAAAGCTTCTCCGAAGGCTGGGCAACGGACGTTAACAAACAGTTGAAACTCAACCCCACGATTATCAAAGCCGATTATGGGAAAATTCCTGACCTGGCCAAAGTGGACTGGAAAACGGATGTGGTTTTTGTGGCCAACGGTACCACCAGTGGCGTGCGCATTCCCGACTGGAACTGGATTCCCGCCAACCGCGAAGGCCTGTCTTTGTGTGATGCCACCAGTTACGCCTTTGCCAATGAAATCGACTGGAGCAAGATTGATGTTTTGACTTTTTCCTGGCAAAAATGTCTGGGCGGTGAAGCCGCGCACGGCATGATGATCATGAGCCCGAAAGCTGTAGCCCGTTTGGAGTCTTATACACCACCCTGGCCGATGCCCAAGATTTTCCGTCTGAAAAAAGGCGACAAAGTCAATAAGGCGATTTTCGACGGCGATGTCATCAACACTCCTTCCATGATCTGCGTGGAAGATTATTTAGACGCGCTGGACTGGGCGGGGAAAATCGGCCTTGATGGACTTTACAAAAGAAGCCGCGGCAATTTAAAAGTTGTGGAAGACTGGGTAGCCAAAACAGACTGGATTGAATTTCTGGCGGATGACCCCAAAGTCCGTTCCAACACCTCCGTTTGTCTTTCGGTTACGCATCCGAAAGTCGCCGCGCTCGACGCGGACGCGAAAAGCAAATTTCTCAAAAGCATCGCCTCGGAGCTCAGCAAGAAAAATATCGCGCATGATATCAATTCTTATAAGGACGCCCCCGCTGGTTATCGTTTCTGGTGCGGACCGACAATTGAAGAAGCGGATATCAAAAACGCGCTGGCTCAGCTGGAAAAAGTTTTTAACGAAAAGGTCAAAACCCTTTAATTCCGGTTCGGATATTTTAGATAAATCATGAAAATTACCAAACGTGATTTTCAGGGCACCTATTAAAATGCAGGAAAGTATATACTAATGGCTAATGTTGCGATTGTAGGCACTCAGTGGGGTGATGAGGGCAAGGGTAAAGTCGTTGATATTTACGCCCAACAGGCGGATGTAATTGCCCGTTTTCAAGGCGGAAATAATGCCGGGCACACTCTGGTTGTGGGCGGAAGAAAAACGATCCTGCATTTAATTCCCTCGGGAATTTTACATGAAAACAAAATATGCATTATCGGCAATGGTGTTGTCGTCGATCCGTCCGTGTTGCTCGAGGAAATAGAGCAGCTGCGCAAAGGCGATCTTTTTCCTAAAAACACGAAGCTCATGGTGAGCGAAAGAGCTCATTTGATTATGCCCTACCATCGCAGCATCGACCAGGCGAGGGAAGCCCATAATTGTGGGAAAAAAATCGGCACAACAGGCAGAGGAATCGGCCCTGCCTATGAAGATAAAGCCGCGCGCACGGGAATCCGCTTGATTGATCTTTATGATGAACAGTCATTCCGGGAAAAACTTCGTAGCGCGCTGGAAGAAAAAAACTTTTTGCTCAAAGGATTATTCGGGCAAAAACCTTTGGATGAAAATGAAATTGCCGCCGAGTATCTGGGGCTTGCCGAAAAACTAAAACCTTATGTCGCCGATACGTCATTTGTGCTCGACAGAGAAAACAAAAACGGAAAGAAAATACTTTTTGAAGGCGCGCAAGGTTCTCAGCTGGATATCGATTACGGAACATACCCCTACGTGACTTCTTCCAACACCGCGGCGGGCAACGCCTCCTGCGGCAGCGGCATCGGCGCCAACGCCATAAATAAACTTGTGGGTATCTGCAAAGCTTACACCACCAGAGTGGGTGAAGGGCCTTTCCCCACCGAACTGCATGATGAAATCGGCGAACACATGCAGAAAGTCGGGCAGGAATTCGGCGCCACCACCGGCAGAAAACGCCGCTGCGGCTGGCTGGATATTGTGCTGGTGAGGCAGGCGATAAGAATATCCGGCGTTACCGATCTGGCGATTACAAAACTTGATGTTCTGACCGGTCTGGATAAAATAAAAATCTGCGTAGGCTATAAAACACCGGCGATAGATTACACGCACACGGTCCCGGCGGATATACGGGTTCTCTCTGGGTGCCAGCCGTTATATGAGGAATTTCCGGGCTGGAAAGAAGATATAAGTCTCGCGCGCAAAATGGACGAACTTCCCCCCAACGCTCGCAAATATTTAAACCGGCTCGAAGAATTAGCTCAAGCGAGGATTTCTCTGGTTTCCGTTGGTTCCGGCCGCGAGGAGACAATATCTCTGAACGATCCTTTCCGCGATTAGAGCCGCTTCATTTTTTAGAGGGCTTGCCTGAGTTACCGGAATATAATCGAAAAACAGGTTTTGCCTTTCCGAAAGCAACCCGCGCCCTGTAGTAGCTGGCCATCTGTAACCATGCTTGATAACAGGTAAAAATCGAAAGCGCGCATTCATATTTTATGGCCAAGATTCCCTTGACACACGTAGACGCCCACTTTATACTTCACGGCGCGGAACAAAAAAGTTCTTATAAAAACCCATAAGGACAATTTGTTTTGACCGCAGGCTTAAGCAAAGTAAGTATTCGATTTTATCGC
>DSAV01000040.1 GCA_011046295.1 Deltaproteobacteria bacterium
AAAAATGTGCAGCCCAATTAACACAGGCATAAAACACTGTCAACTTGATTTTAGCTTGACTTTATCCCGACCGCTTATATAATCGCACCCCGTGCCGGAGTGGTGAAACTGGTAGACGCAGGGGACTCAAAATCCCCCGATCTTTACGGTCATGTCGGTTCGATTCCGACCTCCGGCACCAATCTTAAATCTTTCACAAAAATAGTGTTGACAGGGCTTTTAGACGGCAGAATCAATGTTTTCAAAAATTAGTACTTAAGGAGAAAGTGAAATTATGGAGAAAAATCTCGTTTACCGCGGCAAATCCAAAGATGTATTCAAAATAACCAGCGGAGCGCACAAAGGAAAATACCGCTTTGTTTTTACCGACAGGGCCACGGGTTATATCGAAAACGGCAAGCCGGTTTTTGATCCGGGGTATGACATTGTCGTGGGCGAGATTCCCGGCAAAGGCGCGATAGCGTGCCGCTTTGCCACCCATTTTTTTAAACTGCTCAAAGCCAAAGGCGTTCCCACGCATTACATTGAAACCATCAGCGATAATGAAATGATCGTGGAGCCGGCCGTGCCGCTGGGCATGCCGGTGGCCAAGCCGATATTTCCCGGCGCGGAGCCTCTGGCCAATCTTGAATTTACCTGGCGCAACAACGCGACCGGAAGTTTCTGGAGAAGATATCCTTTTGTAAGGCCGTGTAAAAACCTGCATAAGGTTGTTGAGGCGTGGACAAAAGGCGACAGCGATATTCTGATTACGTTCGAGGCGCTCCAGGAAGCGGGCGCGCTCACCAAAAAGGAAATCGCGGATAGCGTTAAGCTGGTCAAAAAAATCGCGGATATTGTTTCCAAAGAATTTAAATCTAAAAAACTGCATGTCATCGACGGAAAATTTGAACTGGGAAGGTTAAAATACGGCAGGGGCAAAATCGTGCTGATTGACGAGGTATCGCCCGATGTTTTGCGCGTCTGCCGCGGCTTCAAGCCGGATAAATCAGGAAACTGCACGCAGTTTACCAAATGCGCCGTCACCAGTTATCTTGAGGGCAAAAGAACAATCAAAAACAAAAACCAGGTTCGCGCGGCGGATTTTATCGATATCTTTTTGTAGAAGACGCGGGATCCTGTATGGCGGGTACTTGTTTGCCGCGTTGTCAGGCAGACCCCAATTTTTTGGCCAGTACTTCCCGTATGATTTTCGGGTTCGCTTTGCCGCCGGAGGCCTGCATCACCTGTCCGATTAAAAAACCAAGAGCTTTGCCCTGGCCGTTTTTAAAATCGTCAATAGCCGCCGGTTGTTCGCCCAGCACCTTATCAATCAAAGAATCAATCTCGCCGCGATCCGATACCTGCTTGAATCCTTTGGCGCGCACGATTACTTCCGGCGATTCCTCGCTGTCAAATAAATGCGTCAGTACCTCGCGCGCGGCGTTGGCATTGATCTCATCACATGCCAGCATTTTCAGCAGGGCGGCAAAACGCGCGGGCGTTACGGATGTTTGAGTCAGTTCCTGACGTTTATCTTTAACCGCGGGAATCAGCTGCGTGGTTAGCCAGTGCATAGCCGTGCGCGCCGCCACTCCTTCCTTAATCAGGTTTTCAAAATAAACCGCCACTTCCGCGTCGGTACTCAGATACGAAGCTTCTTCCGCGGAAAGGCCGTATTGTTTTACAAAACGCTCCGCGCGGACAGCGGGCATTTCCGGCAGGCGCGCGCGCAGTGCTTCAATCTCTGCCCCGGACAATTTAATTACCGGCACACAGGGGTCGGGAACGCACGGGCCTTCAAATTTGGCGCGCATCGGCGTGGTGACTTTTTTTTCCGGATCCCACAGGCGCGTGTGCAGAACAATTTTTTCACCGGCCTGAACCGCCGCGCTCTGACGGCTGATTTCATAAGCGATGGCGTCGCCCACGTGGCGCACCGAGTTCATGTTTTTAACTTCCACCTTGGTATTCATCTGGCTTGTGCCTTTGGGGCGGATGGAAATATTGGCGTCAACACGCATCGTGCCGTTTTCCATACTGCACTCGGAGGAACCAACATTGCGCACCTGCGAGCGCAGGGCTTTGAGAAATTCCATCGCGTGATGCGGCGAGCGGAAATCCGGCTGGGTGACAATTTCCACCAGCGGCGCGCCGGCGCGGTTGAAATCCACCAAACTTACCGGTTTGCGCCCTTCCATTTCGTGCACCAGCTTGGCGACGTCTTCTTCCATGTGGATGTGATGAACGCGCAGTCTTTTCGCCCTGCCGTCTTCGTCGGTGATGTCAATCCAGCCGCCGCGCGATAACGGCAGATGCGCCTGCGAGAGCTGATAGCCTTTCGGTAAATCAGGATAGTAATAAACTTTCTGGTCAAAGGCGCTCACGGGTTGAATTTCGGCATTTAGTCCCAGACACAAAAGCGCGGCTTTTTCCAGCGCGGCGCGGCTAAGCCTCGGAGATGCTCCGGGAAACCACAGGCAGACCGGGCAGGTATTGACATTCGGCTCGTCGCCGGGATTGTTGGGGCAGTCGCAAAAAAGTTTTGTCGCGCAGTTAAGTTCAATATGAATTTCCAGGCCGATGACCGCTTCAAATTCCATGATTATTTCTCTCCCCCGCCAATGAGATGTTCTCCCATATCCAGAAGCCGCGCGTCAGCGAGTCTTGCCGCCGTCAGTTGCAGGCCTTCCCCTTTTTTATCCGGCAGATAAAGCGCGGGCTGGCCGGTGACATTGGCAAACGCCGTGTAAATAAACTGCGCGTAGGTTTCGGCAAGCGTCGCGGGATTTTGGGCGGCGGCTTTATTAACAACTGGCAAAATTAAAAAATCAGCCTGCCCTGTCAGTTTTTTCATCTGGCTGACCAGGTGCGCGCGCAGGCGGCAGGCGTTTTCGTAGGCAGAATAACTTTCAAACTGAAAATACGCGCCCTGAATTAAGTAGCTTTTTAAAAGCGTTCCGAAAGCCGCGCCGCGCGAGGTAAGATACATTTCATTCCAGTTTTTCGCGCCCGGCTCGCGTTTTCCGTAGCGCACGGAATCGTAGCGCCCAGCGCACGATGACGCCTCCACGGAGCCCACAATTTTATGCACCGCGACAAATTGGGGAAAATCCGGGAAGGTCAATTCTGTGATAGTAAAACCATCTTTTTTAAATTCATTTAATTTCCCTTCAAAACTTTCGTACTCTTTGGCGGGCATTTCCTTTAAAATATCTTTGATAACGCCCAGCGTTGTTTTGGCCGGGTCAATTTTTGCAGGTTTTAGCTCCGGCGTTTTTTCATCGGGAAGAGAAGAATCGCGCTCATCGGGGCCCGCGATGGCCTGAAGAATATCGCGGATATTTTTAATCTGGGCCGATAAAATACCGTATGCTTCCATCGAAGGAATCAAACCGGCCAGGCCGAAGCGCGAAACAAGCCCGTAGCTTGGTTTAAATCCGCAAACGCCCGCGCGCGCGGCAGACAGGCGCGCCTCACCCGCCAAATCCAAAACCAGTTCAGCATCCGCCGCGTTTTTTTTCAGCGCGGCACCCGCCATGCTGTCTTTGAGGCCGAAGCCGAATTCACTCATGCGCGTGTAGCCGGTAATCTCGGCGCCTTCACCCGCTATTTTTTCCACAACCGCCGCGTTTTCCAGCGCGTGGAATCCGGCCAAAGCTTTTGAACCCGCTTCAGTTGGCCAGCCGGTGACGGAAATATTCGGCTGAAGCGCGATTTTCATTTTCTGCAAAGCGCCTTTGGAGGAAGCGGCTTTGCCGGTATTGCAGTAGAAAAAAACAGAATCCATTTTACAGCTTCCCCCTATTCCAGAATATTGGCGACTTTAAAGTAATTGCCCTTGAGAGCGGGCGCGCTTTTGAGCAGTTGACCTTTTTCGGCAAGCTCTGATTTTTTTGCTTCGAGCCCCGGGCGCGTAATACCAGCCGCGTCAACTACCGAACGGATCGGCTCATCATCAACTATAATGTTATTAACTTCCGCGGCAAGCTTTTGCGCCTCACGCAAAACTTCTTCCATAACCGGGCGTTCGTCCTTGGCAATGCCGATGCGCGATACCCACGAGACGCGATCCAGCAGATTTTCTTTCTGCGCCTCGCCGGGCAAAACATCTTTGCCGCCCAGATTCAAAAGCCCCAGTTCGGCCAGCTGGTCTTTTTTTACACCCGCGGGCGCGCCGGTTAAAGGACAGCCGGCGGAACGGTTTTTGGGGAAGGCGATAACTTCGCGGATTGATTGCGCGCGCAGAATCATTGAA
>DSAV01000039.1 GCA_011046295.1 Deltaproteobacteria bacterium
CCTGTCATCCCGCTACGCATTTTATAGTACTGTAATACAGCCGCTATCGAGCGAGCGGCACGTTCGGGGTCCTGATAAATGGGCACACCCCGGTCAAGGAGTGACCTTACCAGCTTTTCCTGAAGACTCCGGTAAGTGAAACCGATGATCGGTTTATCGGGGTGAAGTTTGGTGAGACTGAAGAATGTATTGGCATACCCCGTTATTAACTTGTCCGCTTCCATGGGAATCGATTCTATCGGAACGCCCATTTCTTGCAAAGTGCGTTCGAGAATAAGGCTGGGAGACACGAAATAGGCCAGGAGCATGTCAGCGTTCTTTTCCTGAAGTAATATATCCGGAATATTGAAGTAGTCGTCTGCGTGATTTTTACTGAAAGTCATATCGACCGGGTTTGCCGTGCTGGCCGTCTTGGGAATCAACGGTTGCAGCTTTTTTACTGTTTCCGGAGAAAGTTTTGGCAAGGTGAGGCCGGAACGTCCGCAGGAATCAGCCGCTGTGGCCCCGGGCCCTCCGGAGTGAGTCTGGATGATAACCCTGTTTCCTCTTGGCCTCGGGAGCGTCCCCAGGGCAAGGGCGTAATCAAAGAGTTCCGTTAATGTCTGTGCCCGGATGATGCCGCATTGCCTGAACACACCGTCGTAGATTTCGTTGGGTCCGGACAGGGAGCCGGTATGAGAGAGCCCCGCTTGTTTACCTGCTTCAGATCCGCCCACATAAAGAGCCACGATTGGTTTATGGGGGGTTATAGCCTTGGCCGTTTCAATAAACTTTTTGCCCCGGCTGATTCCTTCAATATAGAGCGTGATGACCTTCGTGTTGGGACAAACTCCCAGGTATTCCATGCAATCGACAATGTCAATATTGGCCTCATTCCCTACACTTAGCGCCGTGCTGAAACCCATTCCATGGCGATGCAGATAATTGAAAATTTGGGTGATAAAGCTCCCGCTTTGTGACGCGAGTCCGACGAAACCGGGGGGGCCTTCCGCTTTAATCGGCGTAGGATTAAGTTTGATGTGAGGGTTGGCCACGCCAAGACAGTTTGGGCCGAGAAAACGGATGTTGTAATTAAGGGCGATGGCCTCAAGCTCCTTTTGCAATTTGGCGCCTTCGGGTCCCGCTTCCCTGAAGCCGCCGGATACCACGATGGCATGTTTAATCCCTTTCCTTCCGCAATCTTCCATGGTCTGGCAGACAATTTCCGTTGGCAGCACGATAATTGCCATGTCCGGCACCTCGGGCAAATCCATAACGCTGGAATATGCCTTGTATCCGCGCACTTCTTTTTCTGTCTGATGAATAGGGTATATTTTCCCTTCATAACCTAGTGCCTGCAAGGATGAGAGCATAATTGATCCCATGCGCATAAAATTATTAGAAGCACCGAAAAAGGCGATGCTCTTTGGATTGACAATGGGATACAGAGGACTCTCTTTTATTGAACTGATCATTTTTTCCACTTCCTCAAGGGATTAATTCTGAGAATGTTTTTATTTATGAAACACCAATTCTTAAATGAACATATCGGAATTGATAAATTGAACAATGCCGCGGACGTAGAGTATAAAATACACTACAGTCTGTTTTAGGGGCTTGTACCAATGATTGTACAACAGTTCCCGATAAATAATATATGCTCCCCTCATTAGGATGACCAAGAGGAACATCGTTGTGGACATTCGTTACCAGATAATCTCTGATTATTCAAGAATATATCCGGTAGAATTTTTGATAATAAATATTGACAAGCCATCCCTGTTTAAAATAAGGATTGACGCGATAAATAATTCAACTAAGTGAAGTGTTATCAAGATGACTGATCCCAAATCTTTGATTAAGAACGCGAAATCCAGCGGGCGAAAAGCCCTGAATGAATATGAGGCTAAGTTGTTTCTTGCCGCTTTTGGCATACCCGTGTGCCGTGAGATATTGGCATCATCTGTTGATGAAGCAGCGGCGGAGGCGGCCAGGATGGGATACCCCATTGTCCTTAAAGCATCGGGGGAAAAATTAGTGCACAAAACCGAAGCAGGCGGCGTCGTTCTAAATGTAAAGAATGAACAGGAAATCAAATCGGAAGGCCGGCGACTTCTTGAAATTCCGGGATGTGAGTCCCTGTCCGTTCAGGAGATGATTGTGGGCGCGAGGGAACTCGTCTGTGGCATGACACGCGACCCTTCATTCGGGCCGGCTGTTATGTTTGGTCTGGGAGGTATTTTAACGGAAACGCTGAAAGACACCGTTTTCCGGATTGCTCCTCTGACTATGTACGACGCAAAAGATATGATGTCAGAGATCAGAGCTAATGGCATTCTCCAGCCATTTCGCTCAGAAGCAGCGGTGGATATGGATCTTTTGGCAAAGATACTTATCGCGGTAGGAGAGATCAGTCTTCAATACGAAGCGATTGCTGAAATAGATATCAACCCTCTGAAAATCCGCCGCGACGGCAAACCGGTAGCAGTGGATGCACTGATTGTCCTCGTATCCTGATTTTATCTTTTTAATATTGCTTTGAAAATAAAAGAATCGATGACTGAAGCTGACAAACGCGTCCATGCTTTCAAAGGAGATTGATGCCGAAGTAGCAGCGCCGCGGATGAAAAGCAGATATTTACAGACAGCCATGGAAAAGAACGTAAGCTCTGTTCAGGTGAAGCAGGAAAGTCATATTATTGTATTAAGAGTATCCGACATACCCAGCGCCGCGGCGCAGGTGGAGAAAATACTTGCCGAATATAGCGCTGAAAAAGTGAGCCTGCAATCGATTGATGGTAAAGCTGTGTTCAAAGGTGATCTGGCAAAAGACAAAACACAGGATTTCATAAGGCAGTTGAAATCAATTTACCAGGTAGAAGAAAAAAATCCGTCTATAGATAATATCGAAGAAGATATATCTATAATAATAGAGATTATGGGCAAATAGTAAAATCGTGGATCTTCTTACAAAGAATCGCCCTTGTTATTAAAATAATCCCTTGTCAGTTTGAAAACCAATGGGCTGAGCAGCAGCAGGGCGATAAGGTTCGGAATTGCCATTAGCGCGTTGAGAGTGTCCGCCACTAACCACAGACTGCCCAAGTCTATGCCCGGCAAAGTGCCCAAAGGAATGGCTAAAACCCAAAGTACGCGGAAAGGCACATTGGAGCGCTCTCCAAATAAAAACTGGGTGCATTTTTCACCGTAAAAACTCCAACCGATGATGGTAGTGAAGGCGAAAAGAGCCAGGCCGATACTTACTATATACTGACCCCAGGTGCCGGGTAGTCCTGTTTTAAAGGCAAGTACGGAAAGCGATGCGCCGTTTTCTCCGCTTTGCCACACGCCGGTAACTATAATTACCAGGCCGGTAATAGTACAGATTATAAGCGTGTCAATAAAAGTGCCGAGCATGGCAATTGTGCCTTGGCGGATAGCATTGTTTGTTTTTGCGGCGGCATGAGCTATAGGAGCACTCCCCAGACCTGCTTCGTTGGAGAAAACGCCACGCGCAACGCCAAAACGCATGGCTGCCCAGATGGTGGCGCCCGCAAAACCGCCTGCCGCGGCTGCCGGATTAAAAGCATGATATAAAATCAGCCCCATGGCTTCCGGTAGTTTGTCGAAATGAGTAAGAAGAATTATCAGTCCGCCGCCTACATAGAATATTGTCATGATCGGTATAAGCTTGCCGGCCACTTCGCCAATCCACCTGATGCCGCCGATAAGAACCAGGCCCACCAGTACGGCAATCACGATACCGGTGAGCAAAGGCTCAAAGCCAAAGGTGCTGCGTAGCGCGTCGGAAACAGAATTTGATTGAATACTGTTGCCGATGCCAAATCCGGCCAGCATGCCGAAAACGGCAAACAAAACACCCAGCCATTTCCATTTCGCGCCCAATCCATTGCGGATAAAATACATCGGCCCGCCGACATGATGACCTAAAGCGTCCGTTTCGCGAAAACGCACAGCTAAGACCGCTTCGACGAATTTGGTGGCCATTCCGACCAATGCGATTGTCCACATCCAGAACAAAGCTCCCGGGCCGCCAAAGAAAAGCGCCGTAGCCACGCCCGCAATGTTACCGGTGCCGATAGTGGCGGAAAGCGCCGTCATCAGCGCATTGAAGGGACTGATATCACCTTCTTCAGAGCTTTTGCGCCCTTTCCAGAGCATCTTAAAGCCATATGATAACTTCCGTTGCGGCGTAAATTTGAGGCCGAGCGTCAGATACAGACCCGTCCCG
>DSAV01000028.1 GCA_011046295.1 Deltaproteobacteria bacterium
AAATAGCAATATCTATATTATCGTAAAGCTATAATATATTAAATTTATTGAGTAAAATTAAGGTCACCTCCACGCACAATAAAAAATACCTCTAAATGAACATAGCAGCATAGTCTTTATATTTAAAATTTGGCCTACATTGCCAATAAGCTTTTAATATAAAAACTAAAGAAGTATACTTTTAAATATGCTAAAGTTTAGCATCAATTATCGAGTTTATTTACATTATTAATCGGTAACGCCCATGAACAAAATATTAATCCTATTCGCTCATCCGCGGTTTGAAAAATCAAAAACCAATCGCGCCCTGCTTAAAAATATCGGGCAAGTGGCGGGGGTTACGCTGCGCGATTTGTACGAAGAATATCCTGATTTTAATATCGATATCGAGCGCGAAAAAGAATTACTGCTGGCACACGAGATTATCATCTGGCATCACCCTTTATATATGTACAGCGCGCCAGCCCTGCTCAAGCAATGGATGGATATGGTGCTGGAACACGGCTGGGCGCACGGAAGCCGCGGCAATAAGCTTAAAGATAAAATAATTTTTAATGCGGTAACCATCGGCGGAACCAAAGAAGCCTACGCCGCAAACGGCCATAATAAATTCACCATCCGCGAATTTCTCATACCTTTTGAACAAACGGCGAATTTGTGCAAAATGATTTATCTGCCTCCTTTTGCCGTCCACGGCACGCATCTTTTAACAGAAAAAAATCTGAACGAGTACGCCCGCCTTTATCAGGCGCTTTTAGAGAAGCTTGCCCAAGGTAACTTTGATATCAGAATTACTCGAAAATATTCTTACCTCAACGATTGGCTGGCTAAAGAAATGGGGGCGAATTTATGAGCGCAACATTTTTACATGACGCGTTAATTTATCTGGCTGCAGCTGTAATATTTGTCCCGATCGCCAAAAGACTGGGAATGGGCTCTGTTTTAGGATATCTTATCGGCGGCATCATCATCGGGCCTTTTTTCCTTGGCTTTATCGGCGAAGAAGGTAAAGACATTATGCACTTTGCCGAATTCGGCGTGGTGATGATGCTTTTTTTAATCGGCTTAGAACTGGAACCAGCCGCTTTCTGGCGGATGCGCAAACTTATTTTCGGCACCGGCATAATGCAGATGGGCGCGACAACTCTTTTATGCTGTGCGGCCTTATTATTGTTAGGCTTTCCCTGGCAGGCGGCGGTAGCCTGCGGGCTGGCTCTTTCCATGTCTTCCACGGCAATTGTTATGCAGACGCTCAGGGAAAAAGGACTTACCAAAACACAATCGGGCCGAAGTTCTTTTGCTGTGCTTTTATTTCAAGATATTGCAGTAATTCCCATTCTGGCGCTTCTGCCTCTTTTGGCCATAACCGGAGCGCAGCAATCGGCCGCGGGGCACGCGTTTTTGATAGAGGGTCTGCCCGGATGGACGCAGACGCTGGTTTTGCTGGCTGCCGCAAACGCGGTAGTACTGGCCGGCAAATTCTTATTTGTTCCTTTTCTGCGCTTTATCGCCCGCATACGTCTGCGGGAGTTATTCACGGCGGCGGCATTACTTATTGTTATTGCCACAGCCGATCTGATGACCATCGTGGGATTAAGCCCTGCGCTGGGAACATTTCTGGCCGGCGTTGTTTTGGCTAACAGTGAATTTCGTCATGAGTTGGAAAGCGACATCGAGCCATTCAAGGGAGTTCTGCTTGGCTTGTTTTTCATTGCCGTAGGCGCCTCCATAAATTTCCGGTTAATTGTCACGAATCCATTAACGGTTACTATTTTAGTTTCTAGCATCATGGCAATTAAGGCAATTATTCTTTTCGTCACCGGAAAATTCTCACGTCTTAGCTTTGATCAGAATATGATTTTCACTTTGGGATTGTCACAGGTCGGCGAATTCGCTTTTGTTTTGTTCGCTTTTATATCCCAGTTGAAAATTCTTTCCGCGCACTGGACGGACATGATGATGGGCGCAACCGCCATCAGCATGACCGTTACACCGCTTCTTTTGCTGGCAAATGAACGACTTATCCTGCCCGGATTCGGAACAAAGGAATCCTCAGAAGAAAAAGAAGCCGATTCCATCGACGCGCGCCACAAGGTAATTATCGCGGGCTTCGGTCACTTTGGCAGCACCATCGGCCGATTTCTCCGCGCCAACAGTGTTAACGCGGTTATTTTGGATAATGATTCCGATCGGGTAGATGTTTTAAGAAAAATGGGATTTAAAGTTTATTACGGCGATGCCACGCGTTTAGATATATTAAAATCCGCGGGAGCCGATGATGCTAAAATACTTATAGCCGCCATTGATTCGCCGGAAACAAATTTTTATCTTGTGGAGACAATTAAAAAAGAATTCCCTCATCTGAAAGTAATGGTGCGCGCCAGAAGCAGAATGGATGCCTACGAGCTGATCGACGCAGGCGTTAAAGATATTTACCGCGAATCACTTGATACATCCGTGCGCCTTGGCGTTGACACGCTGATTGCGCTTGGTTTCCGTAAATACAGCGCCACCCGCGCGGGTCAAAATTTTATCAAATATGATGAGGCGGCATTGAAAAAATTAGCGGTTCATCGTCACGACCAGGAAGCCTATATCTTCAACACTCGCGAGCAGATTGAGATTCAGGAGCAGCTCCTGACCGCTGACCGCGAGGCAAACCCCACTCTTAACGATCACGCCTGGGATAGTGAATCATTTATTGAAAAAGCTTCCCGTGATGAAGGAAAAGCGTAATGGATAATCATTCAAAAAATGGTATCAGCACAATTGCTCTGATACCATTTTTTTCTAAAAACATTCTTTTGAAAACCTTGTTTAGGCAATCAAATATGGAAGAAAAAACACCGTTATAATAACCACGCTGATTATCACCGAACCAATGATATAATACATCATTTTCAGGGAATCCCATTTCTCGCCAACCTCATTAATTGAAAAAACCACCCCAAGGATAACAAATACAAAAAGAAGAAACACGCCGTGCGTAGTCCAATGATGGCCCAACGCCGCTTTCATAACATTCATTACCGGGCTGCTGACTTCTTTAACAACTAAAATAACCGCGTTTAGCAGATTGGTCACCACCAGCGAAAGGCCAAAACCCAATAAATATTTATCCATATTTGTTTTATTTTTTATAACCGCCGTTTGAATATTTTTATTTTTCTTTATATTTGTTTTTTTCATGGCTTCACCCCCTCAATCCTATCGTTACGCCCTTGCTGATGATGCCGCCGGCCCCTTCCATGAACAAACCCAGCAATATAATCATCGCGCAAATTGCCAAAACCAGGTTTTTATTCTTCTTGTTGGTCAGGGGAGTATTTTTATAAACCGCTATCGGCAGATAAATGCCCAGCAACAACATGGCGAAAAAGATATGCTCTTTTACCTCCATGAAAAAATTATGAGCCCAGGGCCAGGCGCCAGCTTTTATAATATCTCTTTCGGCCCCATAATAGGTAACATACCAGTAACCACCTATGAGAAAAGAGATTACAATCAACACGGCAACAGCCAGACTCAGCATTTTAATTCTTTGGTAATTTTTCTCTCCGGCATTCAAGACATCCATGAACAACGCAACAGCGCAAAGGATGCCCAAAACGCCGAAAAGCACATGCGACATCATAAATCCCTGATTCAGCATTTTCTCTCCTTTCATTAACAATCAAATTATGGTTGGTTATTTAATTAACGTTTAAAATCAAACGCCGCAGCTTAGGTACCGCGCTCTTATAAGCACAAACATGTTTCGGAGTGATTCTAATGCGGAGAGTATATAAAAAACTGCCTGCTTCTGTCAATACGATAAAAACACAGCATATCAGATGATTACACCTGACCAAAAGTGTAATTACCGCAAAAATATTTTCCGGGCAGGTAATCTGGTTTTAATTTTGAATACTTATTCACTCAAAAAAAAGAGGCGTTCCATTGTCAATTATGCTAAAAAGTTCGCAGTAAAATAAATTGTTATTAAAGGATGTTTTGTGCAAATTCTCGCTGGCCTTAAAGTAATCGACGTCACGCAGTTTATTTCCGGTTCCCGCTGCACGCAGCTTTTAGCCGATATGGGCGCGGACGTAGTCAAAGTTGAACCGCCGGAAGGCGATACGTTAAGAATCAATTTTCAGCTGATGCCCGGCGCGGAGCGCTGTTACTCCGTTTTAAACCGCAACAAGTACGGCATCGCCGTCAACTGGCAGGAA
>DSAV01000030.1 GCA_011046295.1 Deltaproteobacteria bacterium
ATATTAATTCGAGTAAATAATATTGCGGGAAAGCCCTTCTTGTTATTAAACATCAAAGGCAAGAATAAGCAGGCTGTATGGTTTTGCACGTAATTCTTTTTGTTTTTGGCATTGCTTTTTTGTGGATAGGCACAAATGCCGTTTTGCGCCGCGTGCCGGTTCTGGCCGGATGGCTGCGCGTTTCTCCTCTGATCGTGACGGTTTTGCTTCTGGCGGTCATGACATCTCTTCCCGAATTTTTTGTTTCTCTTTTTGCCTCCCTGCGCGGACAACCTTCCGCCGCGGTGGGCAATATCGTCGGCTCTAACTTTGTCACGCTGACATTTGTGGCCGGTATTTGCGCGCTGTGGCGGCCGATTGATGTCGGGCCGACACTGCGCACGCGTGAATCAAGCTGGATGATTCTGGGAGCCGCATTGCTGCTCATATTTGCCATGGATAGCGTAATCAGCCGTATCGACGGCATCCTCTTGCTCGCCGCTTATATTCCATATTTTCTGGGCACGCTTGATGACGCGCGGCGCCAGCGCAACCGCGAAACAAAAAATTCAGCCACATCCGTCAAAAGGCCATGGCTGGAAGTAATTATCTTTTCGGGCGGGCTTGGCGTGATTATACTGGGTTCAAGCTGGGTAGTGGAAAACGGGACTGCTCTGGCGCGCATGTTCGGCATGAGCGATCTACTCATCGGCGTTACCTTTTATTCTTTCGGAACATCACTGCCGGAGCTGGCGATCGCCCTGGGCGCGGTGATCAGACATCAGGCCAACGTTACACTGGGCGAAATCTACGCTTCCAATATTTTTACCGGCCTGGCCGTGGTGGGGACGCTTTGTGTCATAAAACCGTTGGTTGTTGAACCAATAATCGTGCAGCGGGATTTGCCGATGCTGATTGTCGCGGGAGTCCTTTTACAGATGTTTATCACTATCGGCAGGCGCTTTGTGCGGCTTGAAGCACTGGTTATGATCGGCATCTACGCGCTATTTCTGGCCGCGCAGTTTATGGGTTTCAGTATCTCGCTCGATTGAACGGACAATTTCCCCGTATTTTACCACTGCGGTATTTTATGATAATAAAAACCAAATACCAAATAGCAAAAGTTGCATTATATTGATTTTATGATGTTTTTAAATTTTCTGTTTGCTATTAAATAAACTGGATTCTTACAAAAACCCGGAAAATACCCGGTGGGTATATTAATTGTTGGGGGAAATAATATGAAAATCACGGTAAATAGCAACACCCGCATCACTCTGTTATTATTACTATTGCTGTTTTTAATCAATTTACCTTCCTGTAGTGATACCAGCAAAGAAGGCAAGTCACCTCAAAATGAGGTGCTTAAGACGAAAGAGGCAGAGATAAATAGGATATACAAGAACTTTCTCTATGAAAAGACCGTATGCCAACATTTTGTTGAGGCTATAGCTGAAGACCAAGAATTTATAAAAAACTTTGAAAAGATAGATTATCGAGTAAGAGAGTCTGGTCGACCTTTACCTGAACTGCTTTCAAAAAGCAAAGTGTCAAAGGACGAAGCCGTACAATATGTGCTCAATCACCTCCAATACTTTACGGTTGATTTGGATTATCATGGTTGTCCCGGAATGACGTATGTGAAAGATAGCCCTATTTACTGCATACAAACAGATAAGAGACTAAAGGAAATAGAGGCGTTTGCTCCATCGGATCAATCATGGAAGGTTCGTGAACATTATTTAAACTTGTCGCTGGAGAATTTATTGGAATTCGGAATGCCCGGCTATGAAGGCCCAGTTGGTTACGACTTTGAAACTTTACAATCTGAGATAACTGAAACAAAGAAGAGATATTCGCAGAAGTTTAGAGAGCCTTTGAAAAACTGGGCGCAAAAAGCGTCAATTCAATTAAAAAACAGAGCAAAAGATATAAATAATGAGTTTATGCCAAAAGATCAGCAATTGAGTGAAATTGAAAAATGGATTGCAGAACTTAATAGGGGGCTTTAGTAAGGTGATACAAAAAACACCACACACACAAATCACTTCACGGGATCGGTGGCAAACTGCGCCACTTCCCCGTGACTTCCGGCGTTACCGCTAATTCGCTAGTCACGAAGACAAGATAAAAGCCGCCAGGGAAAAGTAGACGATAACGGTACAGATATCGGCCAGTGCCAGGGTTAAAGGGCCGGAGGCTACATGCACATCGAGTTTGAGTTTGTGCAGGAAAGCGGGGACGCTCACACCCAATAAACAGGCCAGAAGCAATGATGCCAGAATACCCGATGAAATTATCAAGCCCGCGGTAAAATCGTTTCTCCAGAAAATAACAATAGAGCCGACAATCAGCGCGCAGGCCAAAGCCATCAAAAAAGTGCGCGCAAGCTCCCTTTTTAGAGCGCGGAAATACCAGCCGGGCTGGGAAATACTGTGATGCATAAAATGAACGGTTATGGCCATGGTCTGCATGGAGACGCTTTCGCCCAGGCCTAAAACAAGCGTCAGAAAAAACGCCAACACCAGGCTTTGCGCCAGTGTCGCCTCAAAAAAGCCGACCAATAGCGCGCAGACCGTGCCGCTGGTTATGGTGGCCAAAAGCCAGGGAAAACGATGCCGAAAAACACTCCAGGGTGATTTACTGCGCATTTCGGAAATTTTCACGCCCAGGGTGTCAAAAACACTGTGCACCTGCTCCTGCTCTTCGATATCAAACATTTCCTGCGTGAACACGCCGATGTCAATTACACCCAGCATTTTTCCGTTTTCATCAACAACAGGAAAAGCCAGATAGCGGTGCAATATAAAAAACTCCAGGGCTTCCATTAAATTCGCGGTGTCTGGTATCGCGATCTGGTTTGTGGACATAATTTCTTCTATCCTGACGTCCAAATCAGCGGTGAGAAGTTTTCTTGTCTGAAGAATACCAGCCAGGCGGTTTTCGGCGTCGAGCACATAAAAATAGATGATTGTCGATTCCGTCCTGCACCTGCGAATATTTTCAAGCGCTTCCCCAACCGTGTTGTGCGCGTAAACGGCCACAAAATCGTCGCTGGCATGTTTCAGTACAGGGTCATTTAGCTCTTCTTCTAAATTAACGGCGCGATCCATTATTTTTGCTTCCCTCTTGGTATATCGGAAAAATCAACGATTTGCTTTATCAGAATAATATCTGCCAAGTTATTTGTAAAATAACATAGCCACGGGCAATTTACCAAACGCTTTTATGCGATGCCATAATCGATAAGGGCGATATCTTAAAATTACTAAAAAATAAAGGGGCGGAAGATTGTTGAAATTCTTCCGCCCCTTTGGAAATTACCGTGTGTTTTAAAAAATTCTAGTATCTGCCGCCGCGATTTCCGCTGCCACCACGATTGCCGCCGCGGTTAAATCCACCGCCGCGATTGCCGCCGCCTCTGGGCCCTCCACCACCGCCAAATTCCTTTTTCGGACGCGCTTCGTTTACACTGATTGCTTTCCCGTCAAGCGTGCCGCCATTAAATTTTTCAATCGCTGCCGCCGCTCCCTCTTCTGTCTTCATTTCCACAAAACCGAAACCCCTGGATTGCCCGGAAAATTTATCCTTAATGACGGAAACGGAGACTACCTCACCCGCTTCGGCAAAATTTGTCCTCAAATCATCGTCAGTGATTTTATAAGACAGGTTACCAACGTATAAATTTTTGTTCATTTTAATCCCCCTTTTTCTTATTTGACTTTCCTCCCCCCGTACGGGGTTTCACGAAGCACCAAAATCACCCCAATCCGTCTCCCGGTGAAGAAGGAAGGAAAAGTGAGGGACTTGCATGCCTTACCTCAAAAGCTTTGATCAAAGCTTTTTGCCGCTGAAAGCAAAAACCACCCGCGCATCATGGGGCACGGCGGCTGTTTCATGCTTTTTTTAGAAAACCTTTATAGCCGAAAGTGTAAAAAAGTTTTAAAAAATATTCGGTCACACAATATCATAATAGTCAAGAAGGTTTTTATTTTCGTGCTATGCCAGCATTAAAATGAATCCGCCGCAAAAAATAAAAAATTGAATTCTTAAGCTAAATATTTACCAAGGCACTCTCAACCTTTTAGCGCAACACTTGTAGGTATACATCACAAGGTTTTTCCCAGTTCAAGATTTTTCTCGGTCTACCATTTAACATATTCTGGACTTTTTTAATCTCGCGGCGGCTAA
>DSAV01000281.1 GCA_011046295.1 Deltaproteobacteria bacterium
TCAGAATACCGATCCCGGCGGCAAGCGCCAAAATTGAACTGAGACTAAGTGTTAATGTCATAACTCTCCCCTTTCTTTAAAAATAATTTAATAAGTGTTTGTTAAAATTAAGTGTTTGTGATTTCACTCTTATACGCGAAAACTATTATCCTATCCCATAAAATAATTTATTGACTTATATTGCATATATGGTCAGAATTCTGATGTCAATGAATTAATTTTTGTAAAAAATATGAGAATCTTTATGGTAAAATAACGCCCTGCGTGCGACTGCTTGCTGTTTTCTGTAATGTTATCGTTTTTGAGAAGATAGTATTTGTTTCAATTGCTGTAATTTTTGGCCATCACAAAATATCATTTGTTGCCGACTGGTGTAGTGAGGTATTTATATGAATAAATCCGAAAAAGCCGCAGGATATATGAAAATTGGTTACAATTGCGCGCAAGCGATAGTTAAAACATATGCAGCTGATGTTGGACTCAATGAAGAAGAGATAGTAAAGACGGCTTCGGTTTTAGGAGGAGGCATCAGCAGAACGGGCAATGTATGCGGCGCGGTATCCGGCGCGTCGTTGATTATCGGTGCCAAATTCGGCTCGACGGATAACACGAGGCTGGAGAAAAAAGATAAAGTATATAAGAAAGGGAGAGAGATGCTGGAGCGCTTTGCCGAAGAAAACAAAAGTATTTTATGCAGTGAAATTCTTGGTTACGACATCAGTTCAAAAGAGGGATTGATGCGGGCCAGGCAATCCGGTGTATTTATCCGGAAATGTCCCGGTTTTGTTGCTTCAGCGGCAAAAATATTGGAAAGCATTATTAACGAGAAATAATCACTTTCTTTGTAATATTGTTTTATTCACTAGTTATTTATTCAGGGAAAATCCAGTTCTTTAATTATGGTCAAAGCTAATAAAGAAATTATTTTATTGACTCATGCAGTTCTTTTCCGATAGGCTTTCAATGTAATAACATCAGTGTATTCATTTGGATAATAAAGGAGAAGTTAATGAAAAATAGTATCGCATTAGTGATAATCTGCGTTGTTGCTCTAATTGCAGGTAACGCAATGGCTTCGCCTTATACCGGCAAGAATATCCGGGCCAAGATGGCCTCGGAAGAGATTGAAGGCGACTTCATGACAGTGTGGGCGAGAAACTTTTCCGACCATATGAAAGAATGGTCAGGCGGAAAAATACAAATCGACGTGTATCCCTACGGAACGTTGGGAGCTACCGGCGACATCAACGAACTAGCCCAAATGGGAATTGTGCAGTTTGTTTTTTCTGATCACGCCTGGATCAGTTCCTTTGTTCCTCAGGCTCAGGCACTGGCGCTTAATTACCTTTTTCCCACCGAAAGAGTGCCGGAGGTTCTCGATTGGATGGCACGAGACGGAGAATTTTTACCGCTCTTGGAAGAGGCATTCAGGCAAAGGAACATGGTTCCCGTTGCGGTTATGTTTGAAGGCTGGCAGTGGGTCAGTTCGAAGAAAAAGATAAAGTCGCTTGACGATATGCGGGGTTTGAAGCTCCGGGTGATGTCATCAAAATTACTGGTGGAAGCTTATAAAGCCTATGGCGCCGCTCCGACTCCGATGACCTATGGTGAGGTCTACAGCGGCTTGCAGATGGGCCTGATTGATGCTCAGGTGAACCCTTTATTTGCCGCGCAGAGCATGAAATTCTACGAAGTTCAGGATTATTTTGTTCAGTTAAAAAGCGAGCCGTTCATCGGCATTCCCACCGCCAACCGGGATTTTTTTGATAAATTGCCCCAGGATGTTAAGAATGAGATGCGCAGATTCTGGATAGACGCCATCATTCCCGCCGGAAGATGGATTGAAAAGCGCAATGCGTCTGATATGAAAAAAATGAAAGAAGCCAAACCCTCGCTTACTTTTAATATGCTTGACAAAGAAGCGATTGATGAATTTAAAGCGCAGGCGAAAACCGTATATCCGCTCTATATAGAAATAGGAGGCAAGAACTCCAAGAAAATATTAGAGGCATTACAAAGGGATATTTCAAAAGCAAAAAAAGCGCTCAATATAAAATAGACTCAAAAGCAGCGTAAAATTTATACTTATATAGTTGCATCTCCCGTGTTCACCGGGTTTAATACGAGGTTTATTTGATGGCGAAAGGAACAAGAAGGCACTCAAGTATTGCTAGCATTACAAAGCGCGTAAACCGTATTGTCGGCATGGTTATCAGCACGCTTGAGGTTTCGGTTCTGGTTTTTTGTGTTGCCGCCCTGGCGGTGTTGCTCATCGCCAATGTCTTTGCCCGTACTTTTTTTCAAAGCATTTATTTTGCCGAGGAAGTATCCACATTTTTAGTGATGCTGCTTACTTTTACCGGATTGAGCTACGGTGTGCGCCGGGCGCGTCACATTCGCATGGGGGCATTTTTGGATCAGATGCCGCCAAAAATGGAAAAAGTATTTATCATCATTATATCAGTTGTCAGCGCGATCGTGATGGCGGTGATGGCCTGGGCTTCCTGGCTTTATCTCCAGAACGCTATGAATATGGAACACATGACTCCCGCCTTGAGAGTACCGAGATGGACATTCTACGTAATTATTCCCATTGGTTTTACCCTGGCGGCTGTTCAATTCCTGCGTACCGTTATTAAGAATATTGTCGAGCCCGAACCCTGGCTTTCCCCTGATCAGAAAAGCGAATATGAAGATGAAGATATTGTGGGAGGAGGACAATGAGGATATTTGCTCTGTCGCTTGTTGTCATGCTGCTTTTCGGTTTCCCCTTCATGATTACCCTGTTGGGTTCTCTGATTTTATACCTCGTAATTTATATGCCGGACATGGTCCAACCCATGATCAATGTGCTTGTCCAGCAAATAATTACCGGCGTATCTCAGCCCGCGCTGGTGTGCGTGCCCATGTTTATTTTGTCGGCCAGTATTATCATAACGGGAGAGTCCGCAGCACGTCTGATACGCATGCTTAAAGTTTTTGTCGGGCATTTGCCGGGTGGTCTGGCAATAACGACAACTGCAGGCTGCACGCTGTTTGGCGCGGTGTCCGGTTCCACGCAAGCCACAGTTGCGGCCGTGGGTGGAACCATGCGTCCCATGCTTTTGGAGGCGGGATACAAAAGTCCGTTTACGCTGGGATTAATCATCAATGCCAGTGATATTGCATTTCTCATACCGCCGAGCATTGGATTTATTGTCTATGGCGTGGCCACTAACACGTCCATCGGAATGCTGTTCTTGGCAGGTATTCTACCCGGGTTTATGATTATGTTTTTGTTTTCCCTCTACTGCTACGTGTATTCCAGGATGAAAAAAATTCCCCTGCTTCGGAGATCTTCTTGGCAAGAACGTTTGGTGGCTATTAAAGAAGGACTTCCGGTTATGGGATTTCCCGCAATCATTGTCGGGGGCATTTATACAGGCATCTTCAGTCCCACCGAAGCGGCGGCTGCCGCGGTACTTTACGCCGTGATACTTGAGGCATTAATCTACCGCAGCCTGACGCTTAATCGCCTGGTAGATGCTTGCCTGCAAACAGGCATCATTACCGGAGTTGTTTTTATCTTGGTGGGAGCGGGACAGGCTTTTTCTTTTTTGATTGGATTTCTGCAGATTCCCGCGCAATTGTTACCTCCGCTCTTCGGGACGGATCCTTCCATGCTCAAAGTCATAGCCATTGTTGTTGTGGTGTATTTTGTTGCCTGCATGTTCGTCGATCCGATTGTCGCGATCTTCATTCTCAGTCCCGTCTTTGCCCCGTATGTTGTCAGCGCGGGCGTAGATCCGATTTTATTAGGCGTTCTGGTTACTTTGCAGGCGGCTATAGGCTCCGCCACACCTCCTTTCGGCTGCGATATTTTCACCGCGCAATTAATTTTCCGTAGACCTTACCTCGAAGTCATCGGCCATGCCCTGCCGTTTTTGCTTATTTTGGTAATTGCAACTATTTTACTGATTACATTTCCACAAATCGCCCTGCTGTTACCAAATATGGCGGCGGGGAGGATATACTATTTTTAGTTGAAAATTGAAAAGTGGCTCCATCCGTGGAATAATCCACGGAACACACAAACACAAAGGAGCCACCGATGAAAGTAAACACGAAAAGAAGAAAGAACGCAA
>DSAV01000175.1 GCA_011046295.1 Deltaproteobacteria bacterium
ATTATATTTTATGGTCGGCCTGCCCGGGGAAACTGAAAAAGACATTGACGCCATAATAGAATTAACCAAGAAAATTCAGCATACCGCGCTTAAATACACACAGGGAAAGAGGAAATTCCGCAATATAACGCTAAGCATTAACCAGTTTATTCCCAAAGCGCACACGCCACTTCAGTGGTTTCCTCTTGCCCATACGGAAGATGTAGCTAAAAAAATTAAAAAAATAGTAAACGCGTTTCGCCAGGATAAACAGGTGCGGGTGATTCACGATGTTCCAAAATGGAATTATGTGCAGGCGCTGCTTTCACTTGGTGATAGAAGGGTAGGGAAAATACTGATTGCCGTGCAAAAAAACAACGGAAATTGGAAAAAAGCGCTCAAAGAAGTTAATATCAACCCGGAATTTTACGTTTACCGTCAAAAATCAGTGGAAGAAATTCTTCCGTGGGATATTTTTGAGCTGGGCATCAGCAAGAAAGCCCTTGCCGCGGATTATAAAAAGGTGTTTGGCGATGCCGGGTGTCAGTAATTTATTCTTTGCGGATTTTTTTACTATCCGCGTATAATTCGTATTCCAGCAGGCGGCATTCGATATCGCCATTGTAAAATAAAAGCCGGCGTTTTGTGCGCAGGCCGACACTCTTTATCATTTCCAGATTGCCGGTAAAAATATAACCGCGCCAATTTCCCTCTCTGCCCGCGTTTTTAAAAAAATCACCAACGCCCTGATAAATGTTTTCCAATTTGCGCGGCGCGCCGGTTTTGCTTTGCTGATCATCACGGGCAGAGGCTTTGCGCAGTATCACCGTATTTCCGGCACGCGTTTCTTTCTTTTCGGAATCACGCCGGTGATTAATCTCTTTCGCTTCCAGGCGTTCGCCGTAGGGGGGATTTAGAATAATTATGCCTTTGCTCTTTGGTATGGGTGTATTTTCAAAAGAGCAGGTTTGAAATTCAATCAGATGATCAACTCCGGCGGTTTTGGCATTGCGCCGCGCGGCATTAACGGCAAAATCGTCAATGTCTGTGGCGATGATCTTTGCCGGTAATGTGTTTTTGGAGTAATCACGGGCTTTTTTACGTAAATCGCGCCATTGTTCTTCAGGATAATCTTTTATATGCATAAAACCGAAATTGTTTCGCAAAAAGCCGGGTGCGCGGTTTAGCGCAATTAAAGCTGCTTCAATTGCCAAAGTTCCGCTGCCGCACATGGGATTAACGAAAGCCGCGTTCCCGTGCCAGCCGGTGGCCATGATGACCGCCGCGGCCAGTGCTTCCTGCATAGGGGCCAAAAGTGGTATTTTACGGTAGCCGCGCAGGGATAATCTTTCTCCTGAAGTATCCAGATAAACAATGAGCTGGTCGTTTTTCCAATATACGTGGACAACGGCTTTGTCTTTATCCGCGCCGGAGTCGGGACGCCGGGAGCGTTTATCGCGAATCCTGTCCACAATCGCGTCTTTTACCTTCTGGTTGACAAAGCGCGAATCGTTAATCTGAGGGTTTTCCACGATGGAGGTAACGCAGATATAAGCGGATTTACCGGAATCGTGGATAAGCGCTTCCCAAGGAATAGAGTTTATTTTTTTGTAGAGTTCACCCGGCGAAATAACTTTGAATGTCTGCAGTTGATAAAGCACCCTCTGGGCTGTGCGCAGGTGCAGGTTGAAAAGCATCGCGTGTTCAAGCGTGCCTTCGGTTTGCACGGCGGTATCGATTTCGCGCAGTATGGGAAAGCCCAAAGATTCAATTTCTTTTTTCAGATATTCGGAAACGCCTTTAGGGCAGGTTACCAATATTCTGCTTTTTTGTTTCCACGGTGTCATTTGTGATATTTAACACATATTGAAACTAAAGAGTAATTATTTGTCCGGGCGTTTGGATTTCAAATTTATAAATTATTGGCGAAAAAAAGCCCCCTTAAAGCTGGCGCTTTAAGGGGACCGGTATTTGAGCAGATCATGTTTTGGTGTTTTAAGTACTTGTTCCTTTTTCTTCTTGGCTTTCTTAAGCATCAGGAAAGCCTGGTTAATAATTGTTCTTAGCTTACGATCGTTTTAACAGTTTCGATCACCGGATTGGTGAAAAGAGCCATCAAAACAGTGTAAAGAGCGAAAACACCAACTGCCTCAGCAGTATACATCTGCTCGAATTTACGTTTTAAAGAAACAACAATCAACCCGCCGATTACCAGGCAACCAAACTGGAAGTAAGGGAAAGCGCCTGCGCCCGCCGCCGCGTATTGGGCAAAAGCAAAAGTTCCGGTCAGCATTACGACTGCCGCTGCTACTAAGATTGTTCCTAATGTTTTTTTCATGATCTGAATCCTCCTTCTGATCTTATTTGCCTTTATATAATGAAAAGATCGTGCCAAAATGATGAATAAATTAATAATAAATCTTAATATGTTGATAATATTGTCTAAATAAGTAAATTGCCGGTCATAATAATATGCAAAATAATCATTTTTTTGAACAATAATTCAATGAAATATGCAAGGATTGAATGAAATGTGAAAGGGATAAGCTCATCATTCCGGCTTAAAGAGTGTGTCGTAATGTCTTTGCGAGCAAATGTAATGAGCGAAGCAATCTCATAACCTTTTGATAATATAAAGATTGCCACACGCACTTTCGTGGCGTTCGCAATGACGAATGAGGATTGCGACACAGTTTGGCAGGCCGGTATCCAGGCGCCGTCGCGGCGAATGCCGGGGGAACCAGTGCTATTATAAAATGGACGCCGGGTTTCATAACCTGAAGGTCACAAGCAGTGTCACATATTTATTTATGTATTGTTGGAACTTTTTGGAGACTTCCTTTGTCTAACCAGCAAATGAACACAAAAAAAGGAGGTTATTATGAAAAAATTAAAAAAATGGCTGGTTTTGTTAAGTGTATCAATGATGCTTTTTTCCTGGTCGCAGGTCTTTGCCGCAGGAAAATTAGAAAATGATGACCGCACGCTTTCCCCTTATTTCTTTATCCAAAGCGATGATCCCTTAACGGACAGACTGCCGCTTAAACACACATCGGCATCTGTTAATATCTCAGGGGTCATTGCTGACGTACTGGTTACGCAGGTTTACAAAAATGAAGGGAAAAAGCCGCTGGAGGCCATTTACATTTTCCCGGCATCCACTCGTGCCGCAGTTTACGGCATGAAGATGACTATCGGCAAAAGGGTAATTGAGGCGAAGATAAAAAAACGCGATGAAGCACGCAAAGATTATGAGCAGGCAAAACAAGATGGTAAACGAGCATCCCTTCTGGAACAGCAGCGCCCAAATGTCTTCCAGATGAATGTGGCCAATATTATGCCCGGCGATGAAATTAAAGTGGAGCTCAAATACACCGAGTTATTAGTACCCACGGACAGAATCTATGAATTTGTTTATCCTACCGTGGTGGGGCCGCGCTATTCCAACGCGAAAGAGGGCAGCGTACCTCCATCGGAGCACTGGGTGGAAAACCCGTATCTGCGGCAGGGGGAACTTTCCGCGACAACTTTCGATATTAATGTCGCCATTAACGCGGGAATGCCCATTAAAGATTTGGAATGCGCTTCGCACAAAACCAATTCGGAATTCTCATCTCCGTCAGTCGCGAAAATAGCGCTGGATAAAACAGAGAAAAACGGTGGCAACCGCGATTATATTTTGCGCTATCGGCTCGATGGCAACAAAATTCAGACAGGCTTATTGCTGACGCAGGGCGAAAAAGAAAATTTCTTTCTACTAATGCTGCAGCCGCCCAAACGTGTAACCAAAGCCGATATTCCCGGCCGCGAGTATATATTTATCGTCGATGTTTCCGGCTCCATGTACGGCTTTCCACTCGATATATCCAAAAAACTCATGACCAATCTGATTGGCAATCTGCGCCCCAGCGATAAATTCAATGTCCTGCTGTTTTCCGGCGGTTCAACATTACTTGCTGAAGAATCGCTTCCGGCCACGCAGGCAAACATTCAAAAGGCGATCAATGTGATTGAACAGCAAAGAGGCGGCGGGGGAACGGAACTTCTGCCCGCGCTCAAACGCGCGTTGTCTTTAAAAAAAGAAGA
>DSAV01000135.1 GCA_011046295.1 Deltaproteobacteria bacterium
CGATGGATGAATGCCTGCCCTATCGTAAAGGTTGCGATAAAAAGGAACATTTTTATAGGCGTGAGCAACAATTTTTCTGACGCAGCGATTTACATCATTTATGCTTTTGCGCGGCAGAAATCTGGTTAGGTTGTTTGACATTTTTTATTACCTGCGTATTACCGCGGTCAGCTCTATTTCACATAATAAATCATCGCGGCAGACATGATGATCCAGTTGAAATAAAGCGCGTGAAGCGGGGAAGCCGGACTTGTCCAATATCTTTCTGCACGCGTCAATGTCCTGGTGATTTTTGAGATACACGGTTGCCTGAGCTGTATGGGAAAAATCTCCATTAACCTCTTTTAAAATTGCGGCAAGAATTTCGAGCGTGAATTCCATCTGCCTGGTGAAATTGCCTGTATAAACGCTTGCGCCTGATTTATCGATAGACGCGGTGCCGCTGATATAAACTAATTGGTTTTGAGGCAGGCCGACAACAACACAACGGCTGAATAGCTTGCCGTACTCCGTCGCTTCATTTTGCAGGGGGGATGTCTGCTGTTTTATGGAAATATCCTTGCCGGAAAAAGCGCAAAATCTTAAAGCGAGGGGTGCGGGCGGAATGACATGACCCTCGATTCCGGTGCTGGCCGGTAGGAAATGATTGGCGGCGGAATACCATCTGGCGAAAAACGCTTCTCTGGCGTTGTTCAGAATTTCATAATCGCCCAGGATGTCGTCGAGATAAATCCAGGTGCGCGCGACATGCATTTCGGCCATCTTGCAGGAGCGCAAAATATCGCTTGTTTTGTCGAACACAGCGGAAAATGATTCAACGGTTTTTTCGGTTTTGCTCAATAAAGGGGCGCTGAACAATAAATTCGTTTCCGGAGCGGTTACTTTAATTGCCGCATCTTGTTTATGTATTATTGTTCTCGGGCTTTTTGGTCTTGCTACCAAGGATGTATATTGCGGCGGCAAGCTGTTGTGAGAGGTAAATATCAGCGGCGGATTACACCTTCCCGCAGCAATTGAGCAGGCCGAAAAGAGAGCCGCATTTGTGGATAGCCGCGCAGGAAGAATAATTTTTTCCTGCAAAACATATCCGTCGTTGCCGATTGTTTCCTGCAAAAATTTATTATGGTCTATTTCGGGATAATTTGAAGTAAAAAATCCCAGTGTAAAGTCTTCTTCGTCAAGAACAACATCAGGTTTCATCAGATATTCCCTGTCTCGAGCTTTATTTGAGCAACGTGGCCGGTAAAACCGGTATCGCCTTCGATTGTTTTTTCCATGACAAATTTATTTGTCTCCAGGTCGATTATCCTGGCTGCGCCGGTTACACAGACAAAAAGATATCGTCCGTCATGAGAAGCGGTGATACCGTAACTGTCCTGACGACAGAGATGAGGCAACTGTGATGCATCTACAGCATCATCAAATGGTATCTCGATAATCTTATCCAGTTGCATTGTTGAAGAGTCAATTAAAAAAATGTGCCCCGGGTAACCACTTAAGGCTATCAAAGTTTTGTTTTTCTGATTAAAAACAATATGCGTGGTTATTCTGAAAGATAATGGATGAGTAAATGTTGCCATAATCTGAGGACCAGATGATGTGAGGCGAACTTTTTGAATTGATCCTTGGCCGAAGATTCCCACTTTGGGACCGATTAATCCTAGATTATGGGCGGAGAAGTAACAGACGGATGTATCATTGGGATCGAATTCCACATGGGCGGCAGCGGGCAATTCCATGCGCCATTCCTGCATGGTTTTCAAATCTAGAATCAGTACTTTTGACGGAGCTAATTTTCTTCCCGAAGATGATTTCTCCGGGCGCAGACCAAGTTCCGCCAGAATAAGGAATTTTTTGTCCGGGCTGAGCGATAACTGATGCAAAGAATCCCCTAAATCTCCCTGCCATATTTTTGTGGGTATGCTTTCATTGAGGGGTAATTTCCAGATATTAACAGTAACTTTGTCCAGCGGATTAGAATTGCGCCGTAGCGTTTCATAGGCATTCCAGGAAGCAAACCACAGCTCTTTGGTTTGCGCATCAAACCAGTTGGTGGTAGACAAAAATTCGTCATCAACACCGGGATCGACAAGATAAGCCTCCGAATTTTTTACATCCAGATGTAAAAAACGGTTAAAATAATTTAGTCCTACTTGATAAAAATTTTCCCCTATCTCTATATAGCTGTGAGGAGAAAGCGCGTATTCCCACCACTGGGATTCGGTAAAGCCATAGGGAAAATCATCCGGCGACAGTGACAGCTCATTTTTGGCGTTGTCGAATACAGAACTACAGTGATGCTCCATCCCTTTGAGTTCAGCGCAAAATGACAGGGAATTATTCCTGCCAATCAAAAAAGTGGAGTGAGCCACCGCGCCTTTATGAACGTAGGGGCTGAGAATACCGCCGAAAGGGAAATCACCTGAAGAGCAGCGCACAGCTTTCTTTGTAACGGTTACCGGAGTTGATTTCATACAAATTCCATTTTTAAACCAGGTTTTTCTCGAATGACACGCTACAAAAAAGCTTCGTTAATTGTCAATTAAAAAGTGTGTTTTAATAAATTGTTGTCTGATATCAACTTTTTTCCATCGTTTTATGGAATTTCATTTCCGGCCACTGTTCCATGGTGTGATTGAGACGCCACTCGCTTGCCGCCAGGTAGACAAGATTTCCTTCCGTGTCCACGGCCAGGTTAGACTGATTCTTTTTTTGAAATTCTTCCATGAGCTTGGTGTCATCGCAGGTCACCCAGCGGGCGGCCGCATAATCTGTTTTTTCGTAATCGGCATAAACGCTGTATTCGTCTTTGAGGCGCGCCATGGTCACGTCAAACTGTAAAGCTCCCACCGCGCCCAAAATATTATCCGAGCCCCACAGGGGCCGGAAAACCTGAATCGCTCCTTCTTCGGATAGCTGCTGCAGGCCTTTTTGCAAGTGCTTCATGCGCAGCGGGTCTTTGAGCCGCACGCGGCAAAAATGCTCCGGAGCGAAGTGCGGAATGCCGGTGAATTTTAAAAATTCTTTTTGCGTAAAAGTGTCGCCCACTTTTATTGTTCCGTGATTATGAATGCCGACGATATCGCCCGGATAAGCTTCTTCAACATTTGCCCGGTCCTGCGCCATAAAGATTGTGGCGCTGGATAAAGAAACTTCTTTCCCGATACGATGATGCATTACACGCATGCCGCGCTGAAATTTTCCCGAACAGATGCGCAAGAAAGCGATGCGGTCGCGGTGCGCCGGATCCATGTTGGCCTGAATTTTAAAAACAAATCCGGAAAAATCGTCCTCGTCAGGATTTATCACGCGCGTGGTGGTAGGCCTTGAGACCGGCGGTGGCGCGATTTCCACAAAAGCGTCGAGCAGTTCGCGGACGCCGAAGTTGTTAATGGCGCTGCCGAAGAAAACCGGCGTCTGGCCGGCCTTTAAATATTCCTTGAGGTCAAAAGGATTAGCCGCACCTTCTAATAAGGCGATTTCTTCGCGCAGTTCGTTGGCCTGACTATGCAGAAGTTCATCGAGCAGCGGATCGGATAAATCGTTTATGACAACGCCGTCTTCCGAACGCTTGGCTTTCCCCGGCGTGAAGAGATGCAATTTTCTGTTGTAAAGATTATAAACGCCCTTGAAGCGTTTGCCCATACCAATAGGCCAGGATAGGGGAGAGCATTCAATTTGTAACTTATCTTCGATATCCGCTAGAATTTCCAGCGGCGGCAGGGAATCGCGGTCGAGCTTATTGATAAAGGTAATAATCGGCGTATTGCGCAGGCGGCAGACTTCCATTAATTTTTGTGTTTGTGTCTCCACGCCTTTCGCGCCGTCAATCACCATCAAGGCGCTGTCCACTGCGGTGAGCACCCGGTAAGTGTCTTCTGAAAAATCCTGGTGGCCGGGTGTATCTAAAAGATTTAAATCGCAGTCCGCGTATTCGAATTTCATCACCGATGAGGTAACGGAAATGCCGCGTTCTTTTTCGATGGACATCCAGTCGGAAAGAGCGTGGTGGGACGCCTTGCGGGCTTTCACCGC
>DSAV01000075.1 GCA_011046295.1 Deltaproteobacteria bacterium
TGCCGCGGCGCTCGGAGCTTTAAATCTTGGCGAGCTGACGCCTGACAAATTCCGGCAAAAATTTTTTGCCATCTGTGATGAAATAAACCAGGCGCGCCCGACGGCGAGAAACTTAGCTTGGGCTCTCGAGCGCATGAAAAGGCGTTTTACACTTGTCCGGAATTTGCCCCCGCGCAAGATCACCACGGCATTAATCGATGAAGCAAAACGAATTTATAGCGAAGATATCGAAACAAACCGCAAGATCGGGAAAAACGGCGCGCGGTTAATCGCTCAGCGCGATAATATTCTCACGCATTGCAATGCCGGCGCGCTGGCGACGGCCGGATACGGCACGGCGCTGGGTGTAATCCGCTCGGCAAAAGGCCAGGGGAAAAAGCTTCATGTTTACGTGGATGAAACGAGGCCCGTCCTGCAGGGAGCGCGCCTCACCGCCTGGGAACTGAAAAAAGAAAAAATCCCATTCACGCTGATTACGGACAATATGGCGGGATTTTTAATGCGGCAGGGCAAGATCAACAAGATAATCGTCGGTGCGGACAGGATTGCCGCCAACGGTGACACGGCCAATAAAATCGGAACATATTCACTGGCGGTTTTGGCCAAAGAGCACAATGTGCCTTTTTACGTGGCCGCGCCGCTTTCTACGATTGATGTTAGTATAAAATTGGGAGAGAAAATACCGATTGAGCAAAGGAATCAATTGGAAGTAACACGCGTGCGGGGCAGAAATATCGCGCCCAAAGGCACAAAAGTTTACAATCCCGCGTTTGATGTTACGCCCGCAAATTACATTACCGCGATTATCACGGAGCAAGGCATTTTGAAAAAACCATACCGAGTATCTATTAAACGCGCGCACAAAGGAGTAAAAAATTAATGAAACTGTTTCTTTTTGATTTTGACGGAGTGCTGGTTGATTCGCTGGATATTTATGAAAAAACAGTCACTGAATGCCTGATAAAAATTAATCAGCCTTTAACACGCGGGCGCGAGGAGTTTCTGGAGCTATTCGAAGGAAATTTTTATGAATCGCTGGTGCAAAAAGGCGTGGATCTGGAAGCGTTTATGAAAGCGTCTATCGATATTTTAGCGCGGGTTAAAATAAAAGATATTAAGCCGATTGAAGGCGTCGTGCCAATAGTGGAGGAACTGCATAAAAATCATTGCTTGATTGTCATTTCATCCAACGAAACTGCTTCCATCAGGGAGGCGCTTGAGCTGTTTAAATATGACGGCTACTTTAAGGAAATTCTCGGCTCCGATTTTATGCTCAGCAAAAAAGATAAAATTCTCTACGCGATAAAAAAATATCAACTCTCCCCTGATGATATTTATTACATCGGCGATACAACCGGCGATATTAAAGAGGGAAAACAGGCAGGCGTGAAGACCGTGGGTATCACCTGGGGCTGGCACAGTAAAGAAAAGATGGTCTCGGCTAAACCCGATTATCTTTTTTACAAACCAGCTCAGTTATTACAGCTAAATTAGATATGGTGAATTATGACGGAAATTATCGAATATATGAAGACATGGTCTGTGCTGAAGTGGGTCATTCTGGTGCTCATTGCCGGATTTATCGGCCAGTTCGGGCGGATGACGGCGGAGGCCATCGTCAAGAAGATTGCGGCGCGGCGCGCTGAAAAAGAAGAAAGATCAGTTAGGGATGCATCAGCAGCCGGCAAAACACCGGCGCGGACTGAGAATGAATTCAGGCAAGATAAGCTGGAAAAGAAACGCCTTAAAGCTGCTGCCAAAGCCGCGAAGAAAGCGGGCAAAAAGAAATAAAAATATCAGCCGGTAAATTTTTTCAGGTGTGTTTCAATCAGGCGACTTTGGTCAAAATCCTTAAGCTTGAGATATTTTGGTGTCGCGCCGGCAAAGGCGCATTTGGGCGCCAAGCCGATTAATTCCGATTCCAGTATTTCGACGCCGCGTTGTGCGGCCAGCTTTTCTACCTCATCGTAAACAACTTTAAATGGTGTTTTGCGGCAATTGGTCAGGTTCATGGAGACCTGCGCGACGCCGCGGCTCTTCAAAATAACGCCAATTGCCCGTAAATACTTAAAGCCGCCGCTTTTTTCCCGGATTTGCGCGGCTATTTTTTGCGCCAGGCGCAAATCATCGCAAGCAAGATTTATATTGTACGCCACCAAAAGTTCCCGAGCTCCCACCGCCGTCGCTCCCGAGCGGGGATTGAAATCCCTGCCTCCCACGTCCGGCGCGTCTTCGGGACGCGACATTTTATCCTCAAGCGCTTCATATCCGCCGCGGCGGACATCCGGCAGTTCAACGCAGTTATCTTTGAGCGCGGCAAAGCCGTAAAAATACACCGGCACTCCAAAGCGTTCATGCAATTTATTGCCGAAAACGCGCGCCACTTCAACCGCGTCTTTCATTTTTGTTTTGCCGAGCGGTATAAAGGGCACAACATCAACTGCTCCCAGCCGGGGATGCACTCCTGTCTGCTTGCGCATATCAATCAGCTTCAGGGCTTTGCCGGAAGCCGAAAGCGCGGCTTCCAGGACATCATCGGGTTTTCCCAGGAAAGTGAAGACGCTGCGGTTATGATCGGCATCCGAGCTAAAATCTACCAGGTGTATATGTGGATGAGATTCCAATACCTTAGCGATAGCCGCGATCTTTTTCTGATTGCATCCTTCACTGAAATTTGGGACGCATTCGATAAGTTTCATATTTATACCTGATAAATATTAACTGCGGGAAGCTCCACACAGGTAAGTTGTCCACCATAAACAGCTCCTGTGTCAATGCCTATTTTATTTTTTTCGATAAGCGGCCGGCCAAAGCGGGTATGCCCGAAAACAACGATTTTTCCAAAGTCATAAGATGAATCGATAAAATCCCGGCGCACCCATACCAAATCGTCAATTTTTTGTTTTGCCGGTTCCAATCCCGGTATTAAGCCGGCATGAACAAATAAATATTTTTCACTTTCATAATAAGGAAGAAGCGAATTGTAAAATCGTATATGTTCGCCAGGTATTTTCTTTTTTCTCTCAACAGGGGAGTCCGTGCCGGCAATGCCGTAATCTTGCAGCGTGTATCTGCCGCCGTTGGCTAAATACAATTCTTCTTCTATGCCGTCCAGGTAGTTCAAAAACATGCGTTCATGATTGCCCATTAGATAAACAATGTTTCGAAAAATATTCTTCAGGGAAATTACGAAATCAACAGCATCCCGGCTGTATTTGCCGCGGTCGATATAATCTCCCAGAAAGACCAGCTGATCTTTTTGGGGTTCCGCCGGAATTTTTCCGATGAGCTCTTCGAGCTTATCGAGACAGCCGTGAATGTCGCCGATGGCAAATATTTTGTTCATGATAAATACTGTTATGACCAGTGGATTTAATCCAGAATCGCGGCGACAAAATCCGCGCCGTCGAATTCGCGTAAATCATCCAATCCCTCACCAACGCCTGCATAGAGTATGGGCAGAGCCAATTCCTGGACAATGCGGACAACCACGCCGCCCTTGGATGTTCCGTCCAATTTTGTCAGAATAATGCCGCTGGCACCGATTTCTGCTTTGAACATTTTTGCCTGAATCAGGGCATTTTGTCCGGTTGTCGCGTCCAGGACAAGTAAAATTTCGTGCGGCGCGCCGGTCAACTTGCCGCCGATTACCCGTTTAATTTTTTTTAGTTCTTCCATTAAATTGACTTTGGTATGCAGGCGGCCGGCGGTATCGATAATCATTGCTCCCGTAAATCCGCTGTTTATTTTTCCCAGTGCGTCATATACAACAGCCGCCGGATCGGCATTCATTTTTTGGCGGATAACCGGAGCTCCCACACGCTCGCCCCAAATTTCCAGCTGCTCAATGGCCGCCGCGCGAAAAGTATCAGCCGCGACAAGCATCACCTCATGTCCCTTCCCGCGCAGCAAATGCGCCAGCTTGCCTATCGTCGTGGTTTTGCCGCTGCCGTTGACGCCCACTACCATAATAATGAATGGTTCTCCCGGCACGATACTGAAACTTCCATGAGCGCCGGATAAGAGAGAA